>JANOAJ010000046.1:0-2630 GCA_031411035.1 Sphingomonadales bacterium | reverse complement strand
CGCCAAGAAGTGAATGTGTTCGCGTGTTGGGTTGACGCGCCACCTCCGACATTCCGGCGAAGGCCGGAATCTCGCTTTCTTGGTCTAACCAGGAAGCAACGGAAAAAGGGAGATTCCGGCCTTCGCCGGAATGACGGAGGTGGCGCGTCAACCCATCACGCGAACAGATTCACTTCTTGGCGGGCAGCTTTGCAAAATCGGCATCGATATCCGCAAGCGCCTGATCGGTGATCTTGTCAGCCGCATATTGCTGGATGCCCTTGAGCGTCATCGAACGCGCCATGTCGATCTGGTCGTTGGCAGTGAAGCCGGGCATGTGCTTGTCAAGAATGGCCTTGGCAGCGGGATCATCAAGCAGCGTGCCGATATCGGTATCGGCGGTGGTGTAGGCTGTGGATGCCGCCGCTGCCTGTGCGGCAGCCGGTGCCGTGGCAATCATCGGTGTGGCACAGAGCAGCGCCAGTTGGGCAAGGACCGTAATCGTGCGTTTCATCATACTCTCCATACTCTCAAGGGGTGAGGGCGGCAGCGCGTATAGTTCAACGTTTGAACCATTTCAAGAGGCAGCGGAATGCGAAACCTCAGCGCGTGCCAGCAACCCGGCCTCATCCCGCTGCGCCCGTTTCGCGATCAGCAGCATCAGCACGACAATCGGGATTGCCGCCGCGTTGACGCACAACATCGCCGTGCGCAGATCGCCGGTGGCATCAGAGATCAACCCCACCAGATAGGGGCCGGTTCCCAGACCGATGATCGTCATTGTCAGCAGATAGACGCTGGTGGTGATCCCCCGCATCCGTGGCAGAACCTGATCATAAAGGATCGCATAAAGCGGCGGCATCCAGCCAGTGAGCACCAGGCTGTACGCCACAAATCGCAGGTAGAAGCCCCCTGCATCGGGGGCGAAATAGACCCAGAAGGACATGATCGGTGACAGGCCCATTGCTGCCAGCGCGACCCAGGCACGACCGGCACCGGGGAAGCGCAGGTTGAGCCTGTCGGAAAGCGGCCCCCAGATCAGTGGGCCGATAATCCCCATGCCTGCCGCCACCAGCCCGAATTGCAGGGCGGCTTCCGCCATCGTCAACCCGTATTGCTTGATCAGGAAGCTGGGGTTGAATGCCATCATGCCGTAATTGATGATGCTTTGCAGCGATCCGACCGCAATGGCCATGAGCAGCGTGGGCGAACGCGTGATGACGCGGTGCGCCTGTTCGTCAGTGATCCGCATATTCTGCATGAAATTGACCAGCACAAACAGGCCAAAACCAATCACCACCCATTGCAGCAGATGCGGGTTGATCCGCACCACGCCAAAATCGAGCGGCGGGCGCGGGGAGAGATGCGATGTCAGCAGGACAAGCCCCGTCATCGCGACCACAATCCCGGCAAGCCAGAACAGGTTGTCACGCCAGATCGCGCCGCCCACCTGGAACCGCGTGAGGCTGAGCCAGTTAAAGCCCGGCAACACGGACCCGAGCACCTGCGCGCTGGCACGGAAGGGGTGCGGATCAAGCGGCGTGGGGATGCCATCCATCGCACCGCGTTCCGGCTCCCGCAGGAACCAGAGCAAGGCGGCAACAACAAAGCCCGGTGCCGAAGCAACAAGAAAGGCAAACTGCCAACCCTTGAGCGTCGAACCGGGATGGCCCGCATCCCACCAGCCTGCCGCAAGCCCGCCCAGCATCAGCGATCCGCCAATGCCCAGCGCGACGGCGGACGCCAGCACCGCCATGACGAAACCACGCCGGTGTTTGGGCCAGTAATCATAGACAAGGCTGGTGCCCGCTGGCTGCGTCGCCGCCTCGCCAATCCCGACCCCGAGCCGCGAAAGCGCGAGCATTCCGAAGCTGGACGCAAGGCCGGCGAGCCCCGTCGCCGCTGACCAGAAAACAAGACAGATGGCGAGAAGCCGGGTACGCGTCCAGCCATCGGCCAGCCTGCCCAACGGCAAAGAAAAAAGCGCGTAAAACAGGGCAAAGACCGTGCCGAACAACAGCCCCATCTCCGCATCACCAATCTTCAGGTCAGCCTTGATTGCCGGTGCCAGAATGGCAAGGATCTGCCGGTCGAGCAGGCTCATCGTTTGCGTCAGTGCCACCACGGCCAAGGCGTATTTGGCCCCCCTGGGCAGCGCGGTGGCGCTCACAGCTTGAACCACCGCTCCGCATTGGTCTGGAAGAATTTCTTCTTCTGTGCCGGTGTAATGTCCAGCGCATCCATTGCCCGCACTTCGTCCGCCACATATTCATACGGATAATCCATCGCGTACATCACCCGGTCTTCCCCCATCACCTCGATCATCAACCGTACAGCAGGCGCGAAGGGCAGGCCGCTGCATGTGCCAAGGAAGTTGTGGCGCATATAATGAAACAAGTCATGCTTGAGCGGCTTGATCCGCTCGTACCGCTGGGACCGAACGCCCGCCTTGTGCATATAGTCGGTGCGATAGAGCCAGTACGGCAGGGCTTCGCAGCCATGCCCTGCCATTACCTGCAGATCGGGATAGCGATCAAACAGGCCGGACGTCACCAGCCGCAACAGGTGATAGGCCGTCTCCACGCCAAAGCCGAAAATCGCGCCGTCCAGCCCGGCATCGATCATCCCGCCCATCATGCTGTCAGGCAGGG
>JANOAJ010000045.1:0-2633 GCA_031411035.1 Sphingomonadales bacterium | reverse complement strand
CAAGCAGGATCGCTTCGAGGATCGAGCGCAGGCCGCGCGCGCCGGTTTTGCGTTCGATTGCCTTCTTCGCAATCGCCACCATCGCATCATCCGTGAAGGACAGATCGGAATCCTCCATCTGGAAGAGCTTCTGATACTGTTTCACCAGCGCGTTCTTGGGTTCCTTGAGGATCTTGACCAGCGCTTCGACATCCAGATCTTCCAGCGTCGCGATCACCGGCAAGCGGCCGACAAATTCGGGGATCAGGCCGTATTTCAGCAGATCTTCCGGCTCACCCTGCTTCAGGATTTCGCCCGTGCGGCGGTCATCGGGATTGGAGACATGCGCACCAAAGCCGATGGATTTGCCCTGAAGCCGATCCGAAATGATCTTTTCAAGGCCACTGAACGCCCCGCCACAGATGAACAGGATGTTGGTGGTATCCACTTGCAGGAATTCCTGCTGCGGATGCTTGCGCCCGCCCTGCGGCGGCACCGAGGCAACCGTGCCTTCCATCATCTTGAGCAGCGCCTGCTGAACGCCCTCACCACTCACGTCACGCGTGATAGACGGGTTTTCGGCCTTGCGGCTGATCTTGTCGATTTCGTCGATATAGACGATGCCGCGCTGGGCGCGTTCGACATTATAGTCCGATGCCTGAAGCAGCTTCAGGATGATATTTTCCACATCCTCACCCACATAGCCCGCTTCGGTGAGCGTGGTGGCGTCGGCCATCGTGAAGGGCACATCGAGGATACGGGCCAGCGTCTGGGCCAGCAGAGTCTTGCCGCAGCCTGTGGGGCCAACGAGCAGGATGTTCGACTTGGCCAGTTCCACATCAGCGCCCTTGCCGCCGTGGTTGAGCCGCTTGTAGTGATTGTGCACAGCCACCGAAAGCACGCGCTTGGCGCGGAACTGGCCGATCACATAATCATCCAGCACCTTGCAGATTTCCTGCGGCGTGGGGACACTGCCATCCTTCTTGCTGACCAGCGCGGACTTGGTCTCTTCGCGGATGATGTCATTGCACAGGTCCACGCATTCATCGCAGATGAACACGGTTGGCCCGGCAATCAGCTTGCGGACTTCATGCTGCGATTTGCCGCAGAAGGAGCAATACAGGGTGCTCTTCGCGTCGGTGCCACTCAGCTTCGTCATTCAAACCTTCTCCGGAAAGTCCGGCTCCTAGCGTGATTACGCGTATGTTACAGCCGAAATCATAACCGGCAATGGCTTAAATGCCGTTTACGACGATGATCCGCCGTCTTCGGTTGCCGCCGGACGGCGATCAAAAACCTGATCGACAATGCCGAAATCCTTGGCTTCGCCCGCCGTCATGAAATTGTCACGCTCCATGGCCTTTTCGATAACGGCCAGATCCTTGCCGGTATAATCGGCGTAGAGCTTGTTCATGCTGGCGCGAATGCGGAGGATTTCCTGCGCCTGAAGTGCAATATCGGATGCCTGGCCCTGCGCGCCGCCCGAAGGCTGGTGGATCATCACGCGCGCATTGGTAAGCGCCACGCGCATCCCCGGCTCACCCGCCGCAAGAAGGAAGCTGCCCATCGACGCCGCCTGACCGATGCACACCGTGCCCACCTTGGGGCGGATATATTGCATCGTATCGTGGATCGCCATGCCTGCCGTCACCACCCCGCCCGGCGAGTTGATGTACATCCAGATTTCCTTTTTCGGATTTTCGGATTCGAGAAACAGCAACTGCGCCGTGATGACCGACGCCATCCCGTCCTCAATCCCACCGGTCACAAAAATGATACGTTCGCGCAGCAATCGCGAAAAAATGTCGAAACTGCGTTCCCCCCGCGTCGATTGTTCGATGACCATGGGAATCAGCGCGTCGTGAATGGGAAGCATGAAGTGTCCTTTGTGTTTCGCGGCCTATATCTGTCCTCGCGGGCAAAGGTTCAAGCCCCTAGCCGCCTCGCGGGAAAAACAGACGCCTTGGTTGCACTGCCCCTTGTGCGCCGGTAATCGCGACGCCACATATCCGGTTCGCCATTGCCGGAACAATAATGAGGAATTGCATAATGCTGAACGGGGCCGCTCCAGTTTTCGAACCATTCGGGAATGATGAAGACGAGGATGAAGGCAAGGATGCCAGGCCCAATCCGTCCGCGGCAATGATGGCCAAGTTCCTCGAAACCCGCACGGTTCTGATCTTTGGCGGGATTGACCAGAAACTGGCGCAAACCGTTACGACGCAATTGCTTTATCTCGATCATGTCAGCCATGATCCGATCAAGATTTTCATCAATTCGCCCGGCGGCCATGTGGAATCGGGTGACACGATCCATGACCTTATCGATTATGTCAGTTCGCCCGTCGCCGTGATCGGCACCGGCTGGGTGGCAAGCGCTGGCACGCACATTTTCCTGGCAGCGGACAAGGCACGCCGCTTCTGCCTGCCCAACACCCGCTTCCTGATCCATCAGCCTTCGGGCGGGGCGCAGGGTCGCGCAGGCGATATCGCCATTCAGGCGCAGGAAATCGTCAAGATGCGTGAACGCCTCGCCCAGGTGATTGCGAAGGAAACCGGCCAGCCCGTCGAGCGCGTGCGCGAAGACATTGAGCGCGACTATTGGATGAGCACCGAGGAAGCCAAAGCCTATGGCATTCTGGGCAAAGTGATCAG
>JANOAJ010000044.1:0-11506 GCA_031411035.1 Sphingomonadales bacterium | reverse complement strand
CGGTGCCATTGCCAGTCCCCGGGCCCTTGATAATCGCGACGCCATTGCCACCGCCCGCATCCAGACCTGTCGCCGACGACACGTCAACCGTGTAACTGCCGGGCTGCGTCAGCAGATGGAGTAACGTTCCGCTGCCCGCAGCGTTGGCGTGGGCCACTTCGGAATACGGCATGCCACTGTTGAGAACAATCGTTGCCGCGTTGGCTGGCGTGGTCATCGCCAAAGCCGACAAGGCGAGCGAAAATGCCGCTTTAGACATAAAAATTCCCCGAATAAGGATTTCACATGAATCGCGACTCGGAGTTTTTCCTCCTGATTTCAACATCCTGTCAAAAAGCTGCAAAAACTTAAAGACGGTTAACCATGGCAAAATCGCGATGTGCCGAATTGGGACAGACTTGTCTTTCCGTGGCATTCGTGAAGCAACAAACAATCTGCCTCGTCGTCCGTAAATCTGGCCGGCATTTCCCGGCCAAGCGCACGCCTTTCATCCCTCCATTTGACATCCCGCGCCGTGCCACTATGAGCGCCCCCGGGCCACGCGGTCCCAACGCCGCGCTGCTCTCTGCAAGGAGACGCTTACATGACGAATACCCCCAAGCCTGCGGCGAAGCCCGCACGGCCGTTCTTTTCCTCTGGCCCCTGCGCAAAGCCGCCGGGCTGGGAAGCCGCCAAACTCAAAACCGAATCGCTGGGCCGCTCGCACCGTGCCAAGATCGGCAAGTCGCGCCTGCAACGTGCGATTGACCTGACCCGCGAAGTGCTGAAAGTGCCCGATACGCACCGGATCGGCATCGTCCCCGGATCAGACACAGGGGCCATTGAAATGGCGATGTGGACGATGCTCGGCGCCCGCCCGGTCACGATGCTCGCCTGGGAAAGCTTTGGCGAAGGCTGGGTGACGGACGTCAACAAGCAACTGAAGCTCAACGCCACGGTGCTGAACGCGCCCTATGGCGAAATTCCCGATCTGGGCACGGTCGATTTTTCGAACGATGTCGTCTTTACCTGGAATGGCACCACATCGGGCGCGCGCGTGCCCGATGGGAACTGGATCGCCGACGACCGCGAAGGGCTGACCTTCAACGACGCCACGTCCGCCGTGTTCGCCTATGCCATGCCTTGGGACAAGTTGGATGTAACGACATTCAGTTGGCAGAAAGTGCTGGGCGGCGAAGGCGCGCACGGCGTGATCATCCTCGGGCCCCGCGCCGTGGAACGGCTGGAAAGCTACACCCCTGCATGGCCGCTGCCCAAGGTGTTCCGCCTCGTTTCCAAGGGCAAGCTCGCTGAAGGGGTGTTCAAGGGCGAAACGATCAACACGCCGTCGATGCTTGCCGTGGAAGATGTGATCTTCGCGCTGGAATGGGCGCAGTCGCTTGGCGGCCTTTCCGGCCTGATCGCGCGCAGTGATGCCAATGCGGCGGCGCTGGGCAGGATCGTCGCGGATCGTTCCTGGCTCGGCCATCTGGCAGCAGAGGAAGCGACGCGTTCGAGAACATCGGTCTGTCTGACGGTGGAAGGCGCGGACGAGGATTTCATCAAGAAATTCGCGGCCCTGCTTGATGCCGAAGGCGCTGCCTATGACATTGCCGGATACCGCGATGCCCCTCCGGGATTGCGCATCTGGTGTGGTGCCACGGTGGATACGGCGGACATCGAAGCTCTTGGCCCCTGGCTCGATTGGGCCTGGGCGGAACTGCATCCGGCCTGATCGTCGCCCCAGCGAAGGCAGGGGCCTCAGCGGCAATTCGCATAAAAATTACAACAGGCCCCTGCCCTCGCAGGGGCGACGGAGTACGTAAAATGACCAAACCCAAAGTCCTTATTTCCGACAGCATGGATCCCAACGCCGCCAAGATTTTTCAGGAACGCGGCTGCGATGTGGATGTAATCACCGGCAAGACGCCTGATGAGCTGGCTGCGATGATCGGGACGTATGACGGCCTGGCCATCCGTTCGTCCACCAAAGTCACCAAGGCGATCCTTGATGCGGCGACCAATCTGAAAGTCATTGGCCGCGCCGGCATCGGCGTGGATAATGTCGATATTCCCGCTGCCTCGGCCAAAGGCGTTGTGGTGATGAACACGCCGTTCGGCAATTCCATCACAACGGCGGAACACGCCATTGCCCTGATGTTCGCGCTCGCCCGTCAGCTTCCCGAAGCGGACGCCTCCACCCAGCTTGGCAAGTGGGAAAAGAACCGCTTCATGGGCGTGGAAGTCACCGGCAAGACGCTGGGCCTGATTGGGGCTGGCAATATCGGTTCCATCGTCGCCAGCCGCGCGCTGGGGCTGAAGATGAAAGTCGTGGCGTTCGATCCGTTCCTGACGCCGGAACGTGCGATCGAAATCGGCGTGGAAAAGGCCGATCTTGATACCCTGCTCGCCAAGGCGGATTTCATCACGCTGCACACGCCGCTGACCGATCAGACGCGCAATATCCTGTCGGCCGAAAACATCGCCAAGACCAAGAAGGGCGTGCGGATCATCAACTGCGCGCGTGGCGGTCTGGTCGATGAAGTTGCGCTGAAGGCGGCGCTGGATTCAGGCCATGTTGCCGGTGCAGCGCTCGATGTGTTCGTTACCGAACCCGCGAAGGAATCGCCGCTGTTTGGCACGCCCAACTTCATCTGCACCCCGCATCTGGGCGCGTCCACCAACGAAGCGCAGGTCAATGTCGCGTTGCAAGTGGCAGAGCAGATGGCCGATTATCTGGTGACGGGCGGGGTGACGAACGCGCTCAACATGCCGTCCTTGAGCGCGGAAGAAGCGCCCAAGCTCAAGCCCTATATGGCGCTTGCGGAAAAGCTCGGCTCGCTTGTCGGCCAGCTTGCGCATGACAATCTCACCAAGATCAGCATCGAAGTGGAAGGGGCAGCGGCCCAGCTCAATATCAAGCCCATCACCGGTGCGGTGCTGTGCGGCTTGATGCGGCGCTATTCCGATACCGTCAACATGGTCAACGCTCCCTTCATGGCCAAGGAGCGCGGGCTTGACGTGCGGGAAGTGCGTCATGATCGGGAAGGTTTCTACCACACCCTCGTCCGCGTCACGGTTGGTACCTCGCAGGGGGAACGCTCCATTGCCGGCACGCTGTTCGGCAATGCCGATCCGCGCCTGGTGGAGATTTTCGGCATCAATATCGAAGCCGATCTGGATGGCGACATGCTCTACATCGTCAACGAGGACGCGCCGGGCTTTATCGGCAGCATCGGGACACTGCTGGGCAAGGCGGGGCTGAACATCGGCACCTTCCATCTCGGCCGTCGCAATGCGGGCGGCGAAGCGGTGCTGCTGCTGTCGATGGACGAAGCCATTCCCGAACCCGTGCTGTGGGAAGCCTGCAAGCTGCCCGGCGTGAAAACGGTGAAAGCACTGAAGTTCTGATCGCCGCTTTCCGTCTATCCTGAGTAGCGACTGAGCCTGTCGAAGGCGCGTATCGAAGGGCCGGGGGCGTCCTTCGATACGGGTCTTCGGCTTCGCTCAGCCCCTACTCAGGATAGACGGATTTGGATTGTCGCCAATTCTCTATTCTCACGCTAAAGCCCCGCCCATGACAACGCTTCTTCCCACCGGCTTTCGTGACCGTCTTCCTCCGGAGGCGGATGCGTCTGCACGGCTGGTGCGCAGCATCCTCGATACGGTTGCGGCCTATGGCTATGAACGCGTCCAGCCGCCGCTGGCCGAATTTGAAAGCGGATTGAGCGGCGGCGGACGGGAACGTCTGCGCTTCGTTGATCCTGTCTCGGGCGAGATGATGGCCGTGCGCTCCGACATTACCGGGCAGGTCGGGCGGATTGCCAGCACCCGCATGGGCCATCACCCCCGCCCGGTGCGGCTGTCTTATGGCGGCCCGGTGGTCAAGCTGCGGGCCACGCAATTGCGGCCGGAGCGGGAAATGATGCAGGTGGGCGCCGAACTGATCGGACTCGATTCCGTGGCAGCGGCCAGTGAGATCATCACGGTGGCCATCGAAGCCCTGAAGGCGGCGGGCGTAACCGGGATCACGGTGGATCTGACGATGCCTGATCTGGTGGATCTGTTTGCCGCTGGCCCGCTGCCGGTGGACGATGTCGAGGGCCTGAAAGCACGGCTCGACGCCAAGGATGCCGCCAATGTCCCGGCCGCCTATCGCCCGCTGATCGAGGCGGCGGGCCCTGTGACCCAGGCACTTGAGCGGCTGCGCGCGTTTGACGGCACCGGCATCGCCGCAGAGCGGCTTGACCGGGTGGAAGCGATTGCCGCCACCCTGCCCGAAGATGTGACCGTCACGCTTGATCCCACTGAACGGCACGGCTTTGAATATCAGACATGGATCGGCTTCTCGCTTTTTTCCGCGCATGCCAGTGGCGAGATTGGCCGGGGCGGCACCTATAGTGCGGGGGCGGAACCGGCCATCGGCTTTTCTGCCTTTATCGATCCGCTGATCGACGCGGGGCTGGCGCGCGGCGAGCGGCGGCGGCTGTTCCTGCCGATCGGCACCAACCCGTCCAAGGCGGCACGCTTGCGCGCGGAAGGCTGGGTGGCGGTTGCCGCGCTCAGCGCGGAAGACAGCGCCGACGCGCAAATCTGCACCCATATCCTTTCGAACGGAGCCCCCGTTCCCATCAAAGAGGCGTGAACCAGTGGCAAACGTAACCGTGATCGGTGCCCAATGGGGCGATGAAGGCAAGGGCAAGATTGTGGACTGGCTGGCCAGTCGGGCCGATGTTGTCGTGCGGTTTCAGGGCGGCCACAATGCAGGGCATACGCTGGTTGTCGGCAACCAGACTTACAAACTCTCGCTGCTCCCTTCGGGCATTGTGCGGGGCACGCTTTCGGTCATCGGCAATGGCGTGGTGCTGGATCCCTGGCACTTCCGCGATGAAGTGGCAAAGCTGGCCGGGCAGGGCGTTACCATCACGCCGGACAATCTTCACATCGCCGAAAACGCGCCGCTGATCCTGCCCTTCCACCGCGATCTCGATGGCCTGCGCGAGGACGCGAGCGGCACTGGCAAGATCGGCACCACACGGCGCGGGATCGGCCCGGCTTATGAGGACAAGGTGGGCCGCCGCGCGATCCGTGTGTGCGATCTCGCGCATCTCGATGATCTGGATTCTCAGCTTGACCGGATTTGCGCCCACCATGATGCGCTGCGCGCGGGCTTTGGCCTGGGCGGGATCGACCGGCAGCGGTTGCTGGGAGATCTGGCGGAAATTGCAGACTATATCCTGCCGTTCGCCAAGCCAGTGTGGCACACGCTCAACCAGGCCAAGAAGCGGGGAGACCGGGTGCTGTTCGAAGGCGCACAAGGCGTGCTTCTCGATGTCGATCACGGCACCTATCCCTTTGTCACGTCGTCCAACACGATTGCGGGCACGGCTTCGGGCGGTTCGGGTCTCGGGCCATCTTCGGTTGGCTTTGTGCTGGGGATTGTGAAGGCTTATACCACCCGCGTCGGTTCTGGCCCGTTTCCCACCGAACAGGAAAACGAAACCGGCCAGAAACTGGGCGAACTCGGCCATGAATTCGGCACCGTCACCGGGCGCAAGCGGCGCTGCGGCTGGTTTGATGCCGTGCTGGTGCGCCAGTCCGCTGCCGTCAGTGGCATCACCGGGATTGCGCTTACCAAGCTCGACGTGCTGGACGGGTTCGACACGCTCAAAATCTGCACCGGCTACCGGATCGGTGACAAAGTCTATGATTACCTGCCCCCCCACGCCGCCGATCAGGCGCGGGTGGAGCCGATCTATGAAGAGATGCCGGGGTGGAGCGAAACCACCGCAGGCGCGCGCAGTTGGGCGCAGTTGCCGGCCCAGGCGATCAAATATGTCCGCCGGATCGAGGAACTGATCGAATGCCCGGTGGCACTGGTCAGCACCTCACCGGAACGCGAAGACACGATTTTGGTGCGCGATCCCTTCGCGGATTGAGGGAGATGCCATTCCGCGCTGCAACCATAGCGCTGGCAATCAATATCCCCCTGCTGGCTGCGCAGGGTCGTGAACCGGCTCCCGTCGCCTCCGCACCGGTAGATGCCATTGTGATAGATAAGAGTGACCGGACGCTCACGCTCTTGCGGGGAACGGTACCAGCAAAGATCTATCGCGACATCAGATTGGGTGACGCCCCTGTCGGTCACAAGCAGTTTGAGGGGGATGAGAAAACGCCCGAAGGCCGTTACACCATCAATGGCCGCAATGCGGGCAGCCGCTATCACCTTAGCTTGCGGATTTCCTATCCAAACGCAACGGATCGGGCCTTTGCGATCCGGCAGGGGCGCCGCGCGGGCGGGGATATTTTTATCCACGGCCAGCCCAACGGCTATCCCCTGACCCGCATCCCCTATGACTGGACAGACGGGTGCATCGCCCTTTCCAATGCCGAGATCGAAGAGGTCTGGAAACTGGTCAGAAACGGCACGCCGGTGACGATCCGCCCCTGACCTGGTTATTGCCAATGTTACGGCGAGGGAAAGCCAAGCCCCGCATCAAGTGCGGGGAGACGAAGGGAGGAAAGCGGCTGCCTTTAGTCCGGCTAAAACCGTTCGTCGCCCCGTGCTCGACACGGGGCTGGGCTGACCTTGCCCGGCATCTGCAGGGAACCACTCGTCCCAAAGATCGCGCCAATCCGGATTGTCGGCCTCGATGAGCGCGAATTTCCAGTCGCGCTTCCATTTCTTGACCAGTTTTTCGCGGGCAATTGCGGGCGCGATTTCCTCGTGGCGTTCGGCATAAACCAACCGTGTCTTGCCAAAGTCTGTGACGTGAGAAGAGCCTGTTCCCTCCTGGTGCTGGTAAACACGCCGGGTCAGGTCAGCCGTCACGCCGACATACATCCCGCCACGATAGCGGTTCGCCATGATGTAAACCCAGCCACCCTTCGCCATGCCGCATTATTGCGAAACTTGGCGGCGAAGGGAAGCCTGGCCCCGTGTCGAACACGGGGCGACGTTTGGGGGCGACAGTCAGCGCTCCATCAGCCGCGCTTGTCGCGCCACATGTCCCGCATCTTCGCGTGCGCGGCCATGTGTTCTTCGGCACTAAGCGTGCCATCATGGTTGGTGTCCGCTGCGTCAAAATGGGCGAGCGGCTTGGACAGGGCTTCGGCAAGCGTGACCTTGCCATCCTTGTCCGCATCAGCGCGTTCGAACATGCCTGCGCCGTCCATCCGCATGGCCATGCGGTCATGGCCGCCCTTGCCCATCTTGTGGTGGCCGCCGCCGTGATCCTTCGCGGCTGCCTGATGATTTTCATGCGCTATCCCGCCCATTTCCGGGCCGGTATGCGCGGCATCGAATTCAGCGCGACTGATGGAACCGTCTTTGTTGGCATCCATTGACGCGAAATGGGCGTCGCGCATCGATTTCATATGACCTTCGCGCGCGCCATCGGCTTCGGCTTTGGTGACAGTGCCATCATGATTGGCGTCCACGCTGGCGAACATGGTTTTCACTTTCGCTTCCACTTCGGCGCGAGTCACAGGCGCGTCGTGCATCGCCATCATATGGCCGCCCATCTGGGCGAGGGCCGGAACGGAAGTCATGGCAACAGCCAGCACGGCGGCACAGTCGATCAGGTGTGAACGGTTCATCATTGGCTCCTGGAAAAAAGCATCCCTTGCGCGCCCCTTACCGGTAATGCGCTGACCGGGGGATGAACGGCTGTTCAGCACCCCGTGGCCTTGCTGGCGAGCGACGCGCGGCACAAATCCTCCAGCGCGCCGGCATCGATGTCCGAAAGGCGCTTCACATACACGCAGCCCTTGCCGGTTTTGTATTTTCCCAACCGCGCCATTGTATCGGCATCCGCGTCTGCGATGTGCAAACCATAAAGCACGGTCTGGCCTTTGCGGGGGGAGAAGCCGATCCGCAGACTGTCGCCCTCGCGCCCGCTTTCATAACGATAGTGATAGCTGCCGAAACCGATGATCGATGGCCCCCACATTCTGGGCGGCTCGCCCGAAACGCGCGCCATCACATCGCACAGGGTGAAGGCGTCGGACCGCTGCTTTTCATCGGCGACGCCGTTGATAAAGGTCGTAACGTCAGCATCCGTCTGAACGGTCTTGTTCGCTGCCATCCTGTGCCTCCCGCCCGTCTATTTGCGCTTTGCTGCTGCCTGCCGCTCGGCCGCGTTCAGCGTGCCATCGTGATTGGTGTCCAGCGCGTCAAACTGCCGCAGCGGCCCTGCCAGCGCTTCCGCCTGTTCGATCTTGCCATCATGATTGAGATCCCCCGCCGCGAAGGCCTTGGCGGAAGTGCCCTGCTTCTGCATCGCCGCTGCCATTGCGCGCTGGTTGGCCGCAACATATTCCTCTCGCGAAAGACTGCCATCCTTGTTGGTGTCCATGGCCGTGAAGGCCGCGCCAAGCTGAGCCGCCATCGCGGCGTTGCGGGCCGCCTCCGATTCCGCCGGGCTGACAGATCCATCATGATTGGTGTCAGTGCGCGCGAAGCCGACCTTCAGTTGCGCTTCCACTGTCGCCCGCGCCAGCGGTGGCGGCTCCTTCTGGGCAATGGCGGCTGAGGCGCTGAGCGCGAACGCAGCCATGACAAGCATCTTGTACATCAGGTCTTCCTTGGAACGAATAAGGCCACAGAGTGCGCTTGCGCGTTCGGGCTTGTCAATCGGGCGGCCACCGCGCGCCATCTTGCAAGCGTCGCCTCAGGCCGCTAGGCGCGCGGCCATGTCAGACTCAATCAAGCGCGTCGTCCTTGCCTATTCGGGCGGCCTCGACACCAGTGTCATCATGAAATGGCTTCAGCAGACCTATGGCTGCGAGGTCGTTACCTTCACCGCCGATCTCGGCCAGGGCGAAGAGATCGAACCCGCCCGTCACAAGGCGCGGCTGGCGGGCGTGAAGGAAGAGCATATCTTCATCGAGGATGTGCGCGAGGAATTCGTCAAAGACTATGTCTTCCCGATGATGCGCGCCAATGCGCTGTATGAAGGCCTGTATCTGCTTGGCACCTCAATTGCCCGGCCGCTGATCGCCAAGAAGCAGATCGAGATTGCCAGGCTGGTCGGCGCGGACGCCGTGGCGCACGGCGCGACTGGCAAGGGCAATGATCAGGTGCGGTTCGAGCTTGGCTATTATGCGCTCAATCCCGATATCAAGGTGATCGCGCCGTGGCGCGTATGGGATTTGAACAGCCGCACCGCGCTGATCGAGTTTGCCGAAAAGCACCAGATTCTGGTGCCCAAGGACAAGCGCGGGGAATCGCCTTTCTCGACAGACGCGAACCTGCTGCACACCTCTTCGGAAGGCAAGGTTCTGGAAGATCCGTGGGAAGACGTGCCGGACTATGTCTATTCGCGCACCGACAATCCCGAAGACGCGCCGGATGTGCCGGAAATCATCACGATCGATTTCGAACGCGGCGATGGCGTGGCGATCAATGGCGAGGCGATGTCGCCTGCGACGCTGCTCACCGCGCTCAATGCCTATGGCAAGCGCCACGGGATCGGGCGGCTTGATCTGGTCGAGAACCGCTTTGTCGGCATGAAATCGCGCGGCATGTATGAAACGCCGGGCGGCACCATCTATTATATGGCGCATCGCGGAATTGAGCAGATCACGCTGGATCGCGGTGCGGCGCATCTGAAGGACGAACTCGCCCCGCGCTATGCCGAGCTGATCTATAACGGCCTGTGGTTTTCGCCCGAGCGGGAAATGCTGCAAGCGGCAGTCGATCATTCGCAGACACATGTTTCCGGCACGGTGCGGCTGAAGCTTTACAAGGGCAGCGTCAGCGTGATCGGTCGCAAATCCCCCAATTCGCTCTACAGCGAACGGATGGTGACGTTCGAGGACGATGCCGGTGCCTATGACCAGCGCGACGCGGCGGGCTTCATAAAGCTGAACGCCCTACGGCTTCGCCTTCTCGGGCGACGCGGGCTGGGCTGACAGGCGCAGGCCGATAATGTCCAGCGGCTCGCTGCGCGGCTGGCCGGGGGGCAGCGGCGGCCACCGGCCAATGAGGGTGCGGTTCCGTGACAGCGCTTTCACGAAACCGTCTCCCTGATCATATTTGCCCGGGCCCAGGCGCACCAGCCAGATCGTGGGCGCGGCTTTGCTCTGCGCGTCTCCGGCAATCTGGTCGAGCCGGTATTGCGGCAGGGAGACGACGCCCCGGCTTCCTGTGGGATACCAGCCGGTCGGATCGTGGGACGGCACGGCTTCGGGAATGGGGCGGACGGGAATCGCCAGCGCCTTTTCCCGCAGCGCATAGTGCAGCGGCAAGGCGCCTTCATTGGGGTAGGTATAGATCAGGTCGCCGGGCCTGACACGCGGCTTCAGCCACTCCACCGCGCCATACCAGTTTTCCTGCGGCCCCAGCCGCTGGATCGCGGCTTCTGTCATTCCCGCGAGCAGGATCAGCAGCGCCAGGGCCGCGCCGCCGGTGCGCGGGATGGAGACAGCCCCCAGCCCGATCAGGATGACCAGCGGCACGCTTGTCGCCACCAATGTCCGCGGCAGGAAAACCGGGGTGAGGGTGTAACTGAGCGCGATTGAGGCCAGGGTCGGCAGCGCCGCCATCACCAGCAGCGCCACTGATGTCCGCGCGTCCCGCCGGAACGCGAAGGCAGACAGCATCCCGGCGAGAATGACACCAACAATACCGGGCAGCCCGTAAACCAGCATCAGCTTCGCCGGCACCGTGCCGGGTACAAAGGCCAGCCAGGTGGAGCCTTTCCACGTCGGTGCCTGATCGAGCAGGATCAGAAAGGCAGGCAGTGCCACCAGCAGCACCAGAACATGGCCCAGCAGGAAGCGTCGCCAGTATCGCCGCAGCAGGATCGCCGGCCCGCACAGAATAAGGAGCCCGAGCCCGAGCGCCGCGACATAGAGTGATCCCAGATTGTGCAGCCAGAACAGCAGCGCCTGGCACAGGAGATACAGCCCCCAGGGAGCGTTCGGGATGCGCCCATCCTCCCGCAGCGCGCGGGCGATCCGCAGCACGGCCCAGATGCCGGCGGCAAACACCAGCATGATCAGCGGATAGGGGCGCACGCCGCGCGTCCAATCCACCAGCGAGGGGACGACCGCCGCCAGAGCCAGCACGGCAAGGCCGGTCCATGCCGGATCACGCCCGGCGGCCCGCGCCGCTTCCCGGCCACAGATCCAGTAGAGTGGCAGGGAAAGAAGGCCCGCGACCGCGCCGAGCGAGCGGAAACCCAGGATCGAATTGCCCGCAATCAGCGTCCAGCTCCGCAGCAGCGCGGAATAGAAGGGCGGGTGCGTCTCATATCCCGGCAGGATATGAAAGATGAACGCATAGCCTTTTTCCGCGCCGTAAGCGCTATAACCTTCGTCAAGCCATAAGGGGTTTGTCGTCAGATGATGGAGCCGGAACCACAGCGCGACAGCCACGGCGGCAAGCGTGGCCAGCGCCAGCAAGGGGTTGCGTTTCAAGACTTCGATCATTCCCTACCCCGTGCCGTCAGGCGTGTCCGCCATTTTGCCATCGCCTGAACGCGCATCCGCCTTTAGAGGGGGCGAATGCAGACCGGCGCGC
>JANOAJ010000043.1:0-4428 GCA_031411035.1 Sphingomonadales bacterium | reverse complement strand
GCCCGAGTCCAAAATGATTGTGTCCGCCCTGAAGCAAGGCAAAGCTGTGCTGAAATCCGCGCGCGTGCGGATCTTGCTCAGGCGCAAGGCCCAGATGCCATTTGCCGGAAAAAACGGTGCGATATCCGCCAGCCGCCAGGCGTTCGGCAAGGGAAGCGATGTCGGGTCGCAGATAGCCTTCATGCCCGGGCTTGCCGATCTGGTTGGGGGCCAGCACTTCGGCCATGGAACCCAGGCCGGCCAGGTGATTGTCCGTGCCAGAAAGCAGCATTGATCGCGTCGGGGAACAAGTCGGCGCGGTGTGGAAGCCAGTCAGACGCACGCCCGCCCGGGCAAGAGCATCCAGATTGGGTGTGTCAATCTCTCCGCCAAAGGCACCAATGTCCGAATAGCCCAGATCGTCTGCGACGATGATGAGGAAATTGGGCCGTTTGGCTTCCTGCGCCACGGCAGGAACAGCGAGAAGAGCGGTGGCAAACAGGGCAAGCAGGCGGAGAGAGCGCATCGGCATTGGCTTTCGAAATCAGGTAAAAGGGGTCCGCGTCGTGCGAATGGGCACGACGCGGACCAGGTTGCAGGCGGCAAGAAGAGGAAAAGGGCGCGCGCGCCTGCGCAGGAAGGGTTAAGCGGGCTCGTAGTGCTTGGCGCGCTCCTTGCGCGTCGTGCGGCTGGTGCGCCCATCAATGCCCACTGGCACGTCGCCCGCAATGGTCGCGCGGCGAAGTGTACGGCGCTGGATACCGAAATCGGCGACGGCGCGGTGCTGCGTGGCGCGGTTATCCCAGCACGCCACGTCCCCTGCCTGCCAGCGCCAGCGCACCGTGTTTTCAGGGCGCGTGATGTGATCCTGCAAGACATTGAAAATCCGCGCGGAATCCTGCTGGTTCAGCCCGACAAAGTTTTTGACGAAATGGCCCAGCAACAGGCTGCGCTGGCCCGAAACCGGATGCACGCGAACAACCGGATGTTCGGTTTCGTAGATCGTCGAAGCAAAGACATCCTGATAAGCGGCACGGCGGCGCTCATTCTCATCCTCGCCAGACGACGAGTTGGCCAAAATGGTCGCATAGTCATACAGGTTCGTGTGCACGGCCCAAAGGTTGTTGGCGAGTTGCCGCAACGGTTCGGGCAGGCCTTCATAGGCAGTTTCGCCATTGGCCCAGATCGTATCCCCGCCGGCATCGGGAATGGTAATGCCGCGCAGGATCGATCCCTTTGGATAGGCATCGACAAAGGTAACATCCGTATGCCAGCTCGACGCCGCAAACCCTTCCCTGGTGTCGAGTTCCAGCAGATATTTTGATCCTTCGGCAACCGGCACCGTCGGATGCGCCACGGGATCGCCGAACAGCGAAGTAAAGGCTTCATGTTCGGCATTGTCGATATGCTGCTGACCGCGGAAGAAAATGACCTTGTGGCGGACAAGTGCGGCCTCGATTGCGTGAACGGTGCCGGCTTCAAGATCACCCGAAAGTTGCACCCCCCGGATTTCGGCGCCGATGCGTCCGGCGACTGGCACAATATCAAGCGGGGAGTTGGGGTCTTTTGCATTGGGGTAAGCGTCAATAACGGTAGCCATGATAGGTCTCCTTTGAGGGGGCTGGCGGGGTTATTCGGCAGGCACGAGCTGGGCCGATCCCAGATCAAGCTTGCGACGAATTTCGGTGTGTGCGGTTTCATCCAGCGGGAAGCGCGCGATGAGCATCGCGGAAAGTGCATGGGCAAGTGCCGGACCAAGGGCGAAGACAAGCAGCAGCCCGCTCAATGCTTCCGGACTGTTGACGCCTTTGGGGTCAAAGCCGAGCCAGGCGACCAGCGGAAGGGCAATGCCCACAGCGGCTGCCATCGCCGATTTGGCGCTCAGGCTGAAGGCGGAGAAGAACAGTGCCGTCTGGTCGCTGCCGGAATCCAGCCGGTGCTTGTCAGCCACATCGGCAACCATTGCGCGCAGCATCAGATTGCCGGAACCCTGGGCCAGACCCTGGGCAATGGTAAGCGCAAGGAGCAGGCCAAACGTGCCGGGGGTCACCAGCAGCAGGCCAAGGTTTATCACCACCTGCGCCACTTCTCCGGCCACTGCGGTGCGGTGTTTGCCAAGCCTGCGGGCAATGCTGAGCCAGATCGGGCCGGCGGCAATGCCGAACACGTATTGCAGAAGGAACAGCCCGCTCGCCCATTCGGGCCGCCCCATGTAAATGGTTACGAAGAAGATGAAGAGCGTGCCGCGCACCGTCTGCCCGAAAGTGACCGCGAAGTCAGAGAGCACGATTTTCACCAGCAGTTTCTCGCGCACGATCAGCCCAAACGACTGCCGCAGGCTGACGTGCGCGCACCCTGTCTCGTCACGCGGCGGATCGGCAAAGGACCGCAGCACCAGCGGCAGCGCTATCGCCAGACCGGCCAGGATGAAGGCCCCGAAGGCGGCCTGCTTGGCAACAATGTCACCGGGCCGGATCTGGTCAAGAATGGTGGGAAGGATAAGGACAAGCAGTAACGCGCTGGCACCGGCGACATGCGTGTAGGTCTGCACGCGCGTCCGTTCGTGATAGCCGCCTGCAATCTCGCCTGACCAGGCAAGATAGGGGATCTGGATCATTGCCCAGGCCGTGTAGAAGGCGAACAGGGTCAGGGCGAGATACGGTGCCGTGACAGCCACAGGCGGGAAAAACAGCGCTGCGGTCGCAAGGGCAAAAAGCAGCCCGCCTGCCAGAATCCACGTCCGTCGCGCGCCGAAGGGGGCGTGCGTGCGATCACTCAGCGCGCCGATCAGGGGGTCCGCAACGGCGCCCCAGAGCCTTTCGAGCAGGAAGATCAGGCCGATGGTTGCCAGCGACAGGCCGTAATGCTGCGTCAGGATCGCGGGCAGATAAACGTTGAGCGGTTGCTGTGCCGCATAGACCGGAATCGCAAGCGAGGAAAAGGCGGCCAGCCGCCAGCCCGACACATGGTCGGGACTGGCGGGCGACGTGGCGGAGCGAAGGAAGGATCCTTTCATCACACCCTCAGAGCTTGGTACGCAGGGTCACGCCGAACGTGCGGGGCTCCCCGATCAGGCCAGTGACAAGCCCGGTGTTTGCCGCAGACAGCGTCTGGAAGTAGTTCTTGTCGAACAGGTTTTTCGCCCACACGGACAGATCGAGCAGACCGTCCGCCGTACGAATTCCGATACGACCATTGGCAAGGCCGTATCCCGGCACCTGTGCCAGCGCTGAATTGGAAGACGACGTATTGAACGTTGAACGATGTGAATAATCGGCATGGCCATAAAGCTCGAGATCCCGATCCCCAAGTGGCCCCAGCGGCAGGGAGCCATCCGCCCCAAGGGTGTAAGTGAATTTCGGCACACCGGGCAGTTGCTCCCCCGTCAGATCCTGCAAGCCGGAAATGTTCAGCCGTTCGACTGCCTGGGGCGCGTTCTTGTAATCCCGATAGGTCGTATCGGCATAGGCAAGAGAGCCATTCACGCTGAAATGCCTGCTTGGCGCAAACACCAGATCCGCTTCCACCCCGCGTGACCGCACCTTCGGGATATTGGCGATGTATTGGCGGAAATTGACCGTGCCGAGCACCTGCTCCGTGATCGCGGTCTGATAATCACTGATTTCCGTCCAGAAGGCAGCACCGTTGAAAGTCAGTTTCCGATCAAAGAACTGGGATTTCACGCCAATTTCGAACGCATCCACTGTTTCCGGATCAACATCAGGAGAGATGCCCGCCGGCAGCGCCGTCAGGTTAAGCCCGCCGGATTTGTTGCCCCGGGAATAGGTGGCGTAGAGCAGCTTTTCAGGCGCAAATTTCCATGTGAGCGTCGCCAGCCCGGACAAGCTGTTGTCGGAGAAGCTGGTCGAAAAGCTCGCAACCGGGTTGAACTGGTTGCGAATGGCAAGGGCTGCTGCCTGTTGGGCCGCTGGCAATGTGGTCAGGTCAATACCGGCCACATGGAACTGGTTGAACGCGCCCTGCTTCTTTTCGTGCGAGAAGCGCAGACCGCCGGTGAGGATCAGGCTGTCGCTGATATTCCAGTCGGCCTGCCCGAACAGGGCATAGCTTTTGGTTTCCGGCGTCGAAGTGGAATTGGCTTCAAAGCCGTTCAGGGCCGCGTTGCTGACGACAGGGGCAACTGCGGGAATATTCCACGCCGCCGCCGCTGATCCATAGGCTGTGGCCCCGTAACCCCGAACGATCTGCCAGAAATAATAGGCACCCACCACATAATCGATCGTGTGCTTGCCTTTTGAGGCGATCCGCACTTCCTGGCTGAACTGACGCTGGCGATTGACCTGCTGCGCTTTGGTGATCACGGGCAGCGATGTGGAATCCCCGTCATTGGCCGGGTTCCAGTCCCACCAGCGATAGGCGGAAATCGAGGTAAGGGCGACACCGCCCAGATTCCAGTCAAGCTGGCCCGATATGCCATAGCCATCCATG
>JANOAJ010000042.1:0-3910 GCA_031411035.1 Sphingomonadales bacterium | reverse complement strand
GGCCTGCGCGACGCGGCGCTTGTCATCAACGCTGGTCATCAGCGTTGCAGCCGCCCGGGCAGTCAGATGGGCTGGTGGCACATCGCCATGATCATGCAACAGGCCGTTGGCTATGGCGCCATAGTGCGCGGCAATCGAGTCATTGTCGGGATTGATACCCAGTTCCGCCATCAATTTGGTTGTCGGGCCTTTTACTGCCTTGCCACCCACCAGCGGGGAGATGACGATGACCGGCGCGCGCGCATTTTTCAGGGCATCGGAAATGCCGGATATGGCCAGGATCGGGTCTATGGAAAGATAGGGATTGGAAGGTGCAATGAAGATAGCGTCGGCAGCCTGGATAGCCTCAATGACGCCGGGTGCCGCGTTTGCCGTCTCGGCTCCCTCAAACCGTATCGAGCGGACGACCGGGCGGCACTGCTGCTCGACAAAATAGTTCTGGAAGGGCAACAGTCCGGATCCGGTTTCAAGGACAGTCGAAACGGCGGCATTGCTCATCGGCAGGATTGTTGCCTTGATTCCCAGCGCCTGCGCGAAATCGCTGGTGATGGCCGAAAGCGTCTCGTGTTGCGCCAATCGCGTGCTGCGCAGAATATGAAGCGCAAGGTCGCCATCGCCGAGATTGAACCACGCAGGCCCGCCCAACCCCTTGAGTACGGCCATGAAATTCCAGCTTTCTCCCTCGCGGCCCCAGCCCAGCGTCACGTTGGCAAGGCCGGACAATGTGTAGAGCAACGTATCAATATCGGGTGAGACATGCAGGCCCAGATGGCGGAAATCATCGCCCGTGTTCACAATGGCCGTGATCTTGCTGATCTCTTCGCAATGCTGAAGGCCAAGTACGAACTTCGCACCGCCCACCCCGCCGGTCAGAACGACAATCCTCACCGGAACAGGTCTTCATCAAGCGCGCGAACCAGTGCAGAAGCGGGGCGCGAGATACCCGGCAACACAAGCCCGCGTACCAGCGCAGCGGGCACACCTTCCTCCGCTTCTCCCATCGCGAGGCCAGCCGCAGAGGCAATCAGATCGCCATAGGCAATCAGCGTCGCCTGCATCACCCTGCCATCGCGATCCTTTTCGCCCCTTTTGTCATAGAGCGCGGGAACGCCCGCGCACCCGATCGCGACATTGACGACGCCATGCCGCCAGGGGCGCCCGAAGCTGTCCGAGATGACAACACCGGGGCGGATGCCGAGGCAGTTTTCAATCACATCGGCAATATTTGCCGCCGAAGCATCCGAATCCAGAGGAAGCAGCAACGCCCGTTCGTCCTGCCCCGGCCCGACATTGGAACAGTCTATGCCCGCATTGGCCATCACCAGCCCTGACCGGTGCCGGGTAACAAGCACACCTTTTACGGCCCGGACAATCTCGGTGGATTCGGCCAGCACCAGTTCGACAAGGCGGGGATCCTTGCCAATCGCTCCTGCGATTTCCGCCGCGCGCAGCCCCGGCGTCACGTCGGCAAGGGCCACCATCCGGCCCTCCGCCTTGGAGATGATCTTTTGTGTAACCACAAGAAAATCGCCACTTTTCAGCCCGGTTGGTGCCAACGCATCGGCCAGAATCCTGCCAAGGTCATCGCCAGTTCCGATTTCCCCGATGCCCATGAGCGGGCGAATCTCGATCATTGTTTTGCACTCCCGAACCTGCTTAGTCGTTGGCAGGTCATCGCGCGATTGCACGTGCGAAAGACAAGGAGTCAATCGCGCGTGACGCAAAGGGATGATGCATTGCTGCGCGAACACCTGCTGGGCGGGTCGCAATCCGACCTTATGACCCAAGCGCGCGCGCTGCGTAACACCGGGCATGGGCTGATCCAGTCCTTTTCGCCCAAGGTATTTATCCCGCTGACTCAGCTTTGCCGCGACTATTGTCACTATTGCACATTTTCCCGGCCGCTTGAGCGGCACGAGAAAGCGTTTCTGACACCTGAGGACGTGCTGGCCATCGCGCGCGAAGGCGCGGCACAGGGATGCACGGAAGCGCTGTTCACGCTGGGCGACAAGCCTGAACTGCGGCACAGCGCGGCGCGCGCGGCGCTCGATGCCATGGGTTATCCCTCCACCATTGCCTATCTGGCGGATATGTGCGCGCTTGTGCTGAAGGAAACCGGCCTCCTGCCACATGTGAATGCCGGCGTTATGGGGCGCGATGATCTTGCGGCACTGCGGCGCGTCTCGGCATCGCAAGGCCTGATGCTGGAAACAGTTGCCGACCGACTCGGGAAAAAGGGCGGCCCGCATTATCAGTCTCCCGACAAGGTTCCGGCCGCCCGGCTTGAAACTATCCGGCTGGCGGGAGAGCTCGCAATTCCGTTCACCAGCGGTATCCTGATCGGCATTGGCGAGACGCGGGATGAACGGCTGGATGCTCTGTTTGCTTTGCGCGACCTGCACCGGAAATATGGCCATATCCAGGAAATCATTGTCCAGAATTTCCGGGCCAAGCAACGCACACCAATGGCTGATGCGGTCGAGCCGGAGATGAATGATCTGCTTTGGACGATTGCCGCAGCGCGACTGATTCTGGGCGCGGAGATGCACATCCAGGCACCGCCGAACCTATCTGCCGCGAATTTTCCGCGCCTCATGGAAGCCGGGATCAATGATTGGGGCGGTATCTCTCCCGTCACTCCCGATCACGTGAACCCGGAAGCGCCCTGGCCTGAACTGGCGCGGCTCGAGGAAGGCACGAGGGCAGGCGGACGCGTTCTGGTTCGCCGCTTGCCGGTCTATCCCGCATGGCTGGCCGATGCCCCGCGCTGGATCGCACCGGAAGTGCTTCCCGCAGTCCTGAAGCATAGTGACGCGCATGGCTGGGGCCGTGAAGTTGGTTGGCACGCGGGTGACAATGCGGTTTTGCCGCCATCATCAGGCACCGTGGAAGGTGTAGCGGACTCCGCAATCAATGCAGCGCTTGCTGCGTTGCGCTTAGGGGCAGAGCCGGACACTGAGCTGGTAGAAGCGCTCTTCTCCGCGCGCGGGGGGGATGTTGAACGGGTTTGCGCGGCAGCGGACGACCTTCGGCGTCGGATCAGCGGTGACGCGGTGGGTTATGTCATCAACCGCAATATCAATTACACCAATATCTGTGTCTATAGCTGCGGTTTTTGCGCGTTTTCCAAGGGCAAGACCCATGAAGACCTGCGCGGAAGTCCTTATGATCTGGATCATGCGGAGATCGCCAGACGGGTGAAAGAGGCGGCAGCCCGCGGGGCGAGCGAAGTGTGCCTGCAAGGCGGCATCCACCCCGCCTATACCGGCCAGACCTATCTCGATATCTTGCGCACGGCGAAGGACGCGGTGCCAGATATTCATGTCCACGCATTTTCCCCGCTGGAAGTGATGCACGGGGCACAGACGCTGGGAATCAGCCTGCGCGAATTCCTGGAACGATTGAAGCGCGAGGGGCTTGGCTCGCTTCCCGGGACTGCCGCGGAAATACTCGACGACGATGTGCGCGCCGTCATCTGCCCGGACAAGTTGACGACCGCACAATGGCTGGAGGTTATCGAGACTGCCCACAAGGTAGGTCTCCGGACCACAGCCACGATCATGTTCGGCCATGTCGAAACGCCCGCCCATTGGGCAAGGCACCTGCTTGCCATTCGCGGACTTCAGGGGCGGACAGGCGGTATCACCGAATTTGTGCCGTTGCCTTTTGTCCATATGGAAGCGCCTCTGGCGCGCAAGGGGCGGACGCGGGCTGGCCCCACGTTTCGGGAAGTGCGGCTGATGCATGCCATTGCCCGGCTCGTGCTGCATCCGCACATCGTCAATATTCAGGCGAGCTGGACGAAGCTCGGGCCGGAAGGGGCGGCGATTTGTCTGCGCGGCGGTGTGAATGACCTGGGTGGCACATTGATGAACGAAAGCATTTCGCGTGCGGCCGGCACGCAGCACCG
>JANOAJ010000041.1:0-1549 GCA_031411035.1 Sphingomonadales bacterium | reverse complement strand
GCCGAATATTTCCGCGATGTCGAAGGCCAGGACGTGCTGTTCTTCGTCGATAATATCTTCCGCTTCACTCAGGCTGGTTCGGAAGTGTCCGCACTTCTCGGCCGTATCCCGTCCGCTGTGGGCTATCAGCCGACGCTGGCGACGGACATGGGCCAGTTGCAGGAACGCATCACATCCACCAACAAGGGCTCGATCACCTCGGTGCAGGCGATCTACGTGCCTGCGGACGATTTGACCGATCCGGCCCCTGCTGCGTCCTTTGCCCACTTGGACGCGACGACCGTGCTCAACCGTGCGATTTCGGAACTGGGCATTTATCCCGCGGTCGATCCGCTCGATTCCACCAGCCGCGTGCTGAGCGTCGCGGTTGTGGGCCAGGAACATTATGACACGGCCCGCCGCGTTCAGGAAACCCTGCAGAAGTACAAGTCCCTGCAGGATATTATCGCGATTCTGGGCATGGATGAGCTTTCGGAAGACGACAAGCTGATCGTCAGCCGCGCGCGCAAGATCCAGCGCTTCCTGTCCCAGCCTTTCCATGTCGCCGAAGTGTTCACCAACATTCCGGGCAAGTTCGTGCAGATCGAAGATACGGTCGCTTCGTTCAAGGCTGTGGTGGACGGCGAATATGATCACCTTCCCGAAGCGGCCTTCTACATGGTGGGCGGCATTGATGATGTGATCGAAAAGGGCAAGAAACTGGCTGCGGAAGCGGCATAAGGATCATGGCCCTCCATTTCGAACTCGTCACGCCGGAACGCCTTGTCCGCTCGGAAGATGTCCATATGGTCGTCGTTCCCGGCACAGAGGGGGATTTCGGCGTGCTGGAAGGGCATATGCCCGTGATGAGCACGCTGCGCGATGATGCGGCGCTGGAAGTCTATGCGACCGCCGGTGCCGCCCCGCAGACGATCCGGGTGACCGGCGGCTTTGCCGAAGTCAGCGACGCCGGGCTTACGGTTCTGGCTGAACGCGCGGAGTAACCCCCTCGCCAGCGCGCAGGGGGGAGAGCGCCACGCGCTGGCTGTTCCACAGATACAGGCCCCCGCTGATCACCAGCGCGGCTCCGGCAAAGGTGGCGGCGTCCGGCCGGTTGCCGAAAAAGAGCGCGCCCAAGGTCACGGCCACGAGCAGCTGGATATAGACCATCGGCGCCACGACGGCGGCTGAGGCGCGGGTTGTGGCCATATAGATCAGCGCATGCGCGCCGCTCGCCGATACGCCCACCAGCGCACAGCGCAGGATTACGGACGCGCGCGGCACCGAAAGGGCCAGCGCCGGGATACCGGAATAATGCCCGGCAATTGCGGCGCCGATCAGGAAGGGCGTGGCAAAGGCGGAAATCAGGAACTGCATCGCCATTACCGATGCCACGCCCGATGCCTTGCGGTTGAACAGCATCAGGCAGGCCATGCCGAACGCGGCGAACAGGGGCAGTAGCGCCACCAGCCCCAGCGTCCCGACATCGGGGCGCAGCACCACCAGCACCCCGGCAAAGGCCAAGGCGGTTGCCAGCCAGGCCTGTCTGGGGGCGGCTTCCTTCAGGAAT
>JANOAJ010000040.1:0-2222 GCA_031411035.1 Sphingomonadales bacterium | reverse complement strand
CTGCTCGCGCTGCTCGCGCTTGCTTATTACCGGACAGCGATCAGCCGCATCGCCCTGTTCTGGGCTGCCTTCATCCTCACCCGGCCGCTGGGTGCGGTGGTCGGCGATTTTCTGGACAAGCCGGTTACGCATGGTGGGCTGGAACTCAGCCGGGCGGGCGCGTCGCTTGCACTGGGACTGGCAATCATTGTGCTGATCTTCGCACTGCCCCACCGCGCTGCCGAAGCAGGTGCCAGCGATGCGCGGTAAACATGTGGCCGCGCGCACGATGATTCTCCCCATGCTAGCCGCGCTCCTTGTCCCCGGCGTGGCATGGGCGGGCCCGCCCTTCCTGACGGATGATCCCGAGCCAACCGACACCGGTCATTGGGAAATCTTTGGCCCGCTTGTGGAAGCGGAAGGCCGGGGCGCGGACTTTGAAGGGGCGGCAGGCGTGGAAGTCAATTACGGGGCCGCGCCGGATCTGCAACTCACCATCGCTCTGCCCCTTGCCTTCGCGCATGACCGTGCAGGATGGCACCAGGGGGCGGGCGATATCGAACTGTCCGCCAAATACCGTTTCTATCATGATGAGGGTGCAGGGTTCTCGGTTGCAGTCTTCCCGGGGGCAACCCTGCCCACCGCGAGCCATGACATGGGCAATGGCAAGGTGACGGGCTTTCTGCCCATCTGGTTCCAGAAGGACAGCGGCGACTGGTCGCTGTTCTGGGGCGGCGGTTATGCGATCAACCCCGGCGCGGGCAATCGCGATTACTGGACAGGGGGGCTTGCGGTAACTCGGCAGGTAAGCGCGCGCCTGACGCTGGGTGTTGAAGCGGACCGGCAGGGTGCCGACAGCATCGGCGGCCGCGCTTCGACCCGGCTCGGCCTTGGCGCAAACTACCAGTTGCATGGCCCTTTCAGCCTGCTGGCATCAGGCGGCCCGGCGTTTACGGACGGCAGCAACGCCACCGGCTTTCACGCGTTTCTGGCGCTGGGGATGGACTTTTAGCCCCCCGGCCGGGGACTGTGTTCTTAAGGCTAGCCAGGGGACAGTCCCTTCAGGACAGTCCCCGGAACGTCCTCATTTCGCCCGTTCGACCTGTTCGAACTCCAGTTCCACCGGCGTCGCGCGGCCGAAGATGGAGACGGAGACCTTGACGCGACCCTTGTCGAAATCGATTTCCTCGACCACGCCGTTGAAGCTGGCAAACGGCCCATCAAGCACTTTGACCTGATCGCCGATTTCGTAATCCACGCTGATCCGCGTCTTGGGCGCGGCGGCCGCTTCAGCCTTGGTGTTCAGGATGCGCGCGGCCTCTGCCTCGCTGATCGCCTGGGGCTTGCCCATGGAGCCCAGGAACCCGGTGACCTTGGGCTGGTTCTTCACAAGGTGATAGACATCGTCATTCATCGTCAACTTGGCGAGCACATAGCCGGGAAAGAATTTGCGTTCGGCCTGCACCTTTTTGCCGCGGCGCACTTCCGTCACGGTTTCGGTCGGCACTTCCACCGCTTCCACCAGCGCATCAAGCCCGAGCCGCGTGGCGTCTGCCAGGATCTGCTCGCGCACCTTGTTTTCGAAGCCCGAATAGGCGTGAATGATATACCAGCGTGCCATTGTTATCGTGTTTTCCGTTGGTTTGGATGAAGGGGAATCAGATCTGGCTCAGCAGCCACTTGACGATGGCGCTGAAGAAACTGTCCAGACCGAAGAAGAACAGGCCCAGCACGGTCGTCATGATGATCACCATCACCGTGGTCATCATCGTTTCACGACCCGAAGGCCAAGTGATGCGGGCGCGTTCCACGCCCACCTGCTTGATGAATTCGCCTGGGCTTACCCGTGCCATTGCCGTTATCACCTTTGCTGCGCCGCGTGGCGCTTTGTCTTTTCAACACAGGGCCGCGACCGGAGGGTTCCGGAATACGCTGTCCTGATGTCGGGATTACCCGCGCCCTAAAGCGATTCCGCCGCCGATGCAAGTACCGCGTGGCCCTGTCCGCACGGGGAAGATCGCGGAAGTGGGGGCAGGCTGGCAGGAGTTGGGGGACTCGAACCCACGACCCTCGGTTTTGGAGACCGATGCTCTACCAACTGAGCTAAACTCCTGCACGCCCCGCGCCCATAGCGGCACCAGTTGGCACACGCAAGAGATGCGGCAACTGCTTGTCGGCAAGGACACTCTATATAGCAGAAGTGAGCGCCGCTTCAAGCTGGCCCAGCCTTTCCTTGCCGAAGA
>JANOAJ010000039.1:0-20575 GCA_031411035.1 Sphingomonadales bacterium | reverse complement strand
CATGGATCGCGGCCTGCGCTTCCGGGCCGACAAAGCCGTCTGCGGTCGGGATATGGAGCATCAGCGGGTGGGCGATGGCGTGGCTTTCGCCCAGCATCTGGTCAATCATCACGCCATAAAAGCCGACCGAAGCGCTGATATCGGTGCGGCACGCGGTCATATAGGCCCGCCGTCCGCCCAGGCAGTCGCCGACGCAGCCGACCTTCGCGATTTCGCCGAAATGGCTGGTGCCGTGGTGCAACACCTTGATGACGCTCTCTATGTCGGTCACGCCATCATTCGCGTCATAGGCACCGAAATAGCCAAAGCCTTCCTGCAGCTGTTCGGGGATATCGGGATCAAGTTCGATGCCGGGCCTGATCCGCCAGAACAGATCGGGCGCGATGGCGAGATAGCCTGCTTTCGCCCAGCCATCGCATTTCTGGCGGATGCCCGGATTTACCCCGAAAATTTCCTGGATGACAATGATCGCGGCCTTGGGCGGGCTGTCCGGCTCGGCCACGTAGCAGTGCATATCGCCTATTTGCAGATGGTTCATAGCAGCCTTGTCCTTTTTTCTGCGGGTAAATGGGCATATTCGAAATCGAGCAGCCAGGTTTTGGTGCGCGGGCCATCGCCGCCCGAATAATATTCCGGGCCGGCTGCCGAGGTAACCCGGTGGCAGGGAATGACGATGGGATAGGGATTGGTCTTGCACGCCTGCCCGACCGCACGGGCGACCGATCCGATCCGATCCCCCAGTGTGCCATAGGTCAGCGTCTCGCCATAGGGAATGGCAGCGATCCCGGCGCGCAGTGCCTCTCCCTCGGCGCTGCCAAGCGGCGCGAGCGGCAGGGAAAATGCCTGCAGGTCTGCGGCAAACCAGCGTTGCAACTGGCCGATGGCCTCTGCCAGAAGCGGATGCCGCATATCGCCGCTGACCCTGCCCGTGTCACCGGGAGTTCCGCCGCGCGCGATGCGGATTCCGGTCAGATAGTCGCCATCGGCTTTCAGCGTCAGCGCGCCGATAGGGCTTTCAATTCTGGCGGTTGCGATTAGGCCGGGCATGGCGCACACATGCGCGGAATTGGCGCGCCACTCAAGACAGGAAGGCTCCCCCATATGAAGTTCAATATCGATGTGGATTGCACGCCGGAGGAAGTGCGCCGCCTGATCGGCCTGCCCGATCTTGCCCCGCTGCACGATGTCTATCTCGACAAGATGAAGGACATGATGACAACCGGCGTCACGCCCGACATGGTCGAGCAGATGGTGCGCACCTGGATGCCGATGGGTGGGCAGGGGATGGATTTCGTCAAGGAATTGATGAGCAGCCTGGGCGGCGGCGCAAAGGGCAAGAAGGACTGAATCCTGTCATCAGCCGATACGATTTTCGCGCTGTCGAGTGGCTTGCCGCCTGCCGGTATCGCGGTGGTGCGGATTAGCGGGCCACAGGCGGGTGCGGCACTGGCTTCGCTCGCCGGGACGCTGCCAAAGTCGCGCCGCGCGACTTTTTCCGCACTGCGCGGGGCGAAGGGACTGCTGGATCAGGCCCTGATCCTCTGGCTGCCCGGCCCGGCAACGGCAACGGGCGAGGATCTGGCCGAACTCCATCTGCATGGCGGGCGCGCGGTTGTGGGCGCGGTGCTTGCGGAGCTGGGCGGCCTTCCCGGATTGCGACCCGCAGTGGCGGGGGAATTTACCCGTCGGGCCTTTGAAAATGGCCGGATCGATCTGGCACAGGCCGAAGGGCTGGCCGATCTTCTGGCGGCGGAAACCGAAAGCCAGCGCGCCTCGGCCATGTTGCTGGCGGGCGGGGCGCTGGGGCAGGATGTGGCGGCCTGGCAGGCAGCGCTGCTGCGGATCTCGGCCTTGGTGGAAGCGGAACTGGATTTTTCGGACGAGGATGATGTGCCCGACGGTTCCGAAGGGGCCGCGTCGCAAGCCATTGCCGCGCTGGCTCATGCGATTGGGGCGCGGCTTGCAAGCCCGTCGGCAGAGCGGTTGCGCGATGGCGTCATGGTGGTGCTGGGTGGCCCGCCTAATTCCGGAAAATCGAGTCTTATCAACGTATTAGTGGAAAGGGAGGTGGCAATAGTCACCCCCCAGGCCGGAACAACGCGTGACCGGATCGAAGTCCCGGTCGCGATTGACGGGGTGCCCCTGCTGCTCACCGACACTGCCGGGCTGCGCGACGATTCGAGCGACGCGGTGGAAGCGATCGGCATTGCCCGCGCGCAGGACGCGCTGGCAGACGCGGACATCATCCTGTGGCTGGGCGACGCCGGGGAAGCACCCGCAGGCGCGCTCGTCATTGCGGCCAAGGCCGATCTCGGACAGGCGCGCCCCGGCTTGCCGGTATCCGCGCGCACAGGGGAAGGCGTCGCCGCCTTGAAGCAGGAGATTGTGACGCGGGCCAAAGCCTTGCTCCCCAAAACCGGCGAAGTGGCTCTCAACCGCCGCCACCGCGCAATTCTGGCAGAGGTGCAGGCAGAACTCACTACCGCCCGGCAGGCGCGCGACCTGCTCGTGACCGCCGAACACCTCCGCACCGCGCGCACCGCGCTGGACCGCCTGACAGGCCGGGCCGGGGTGGAGGCTATGCTCGACACGCTGTTTGGCGGGTTCTGTATCGGGAAGTGATTATCGCCGCTTTGGCAAATCTTTCAATGTTGCCTTGATCTCACGAATGATCGTGTCTGATTCTGTATGGCGCAGCGATTTCTGGATCTTCCGGTATTCGTCATATTCCGCTTCGGCATGAAGTTTGGCGATGACCGCAGATATGCTGCCGCCACTGCGCAAGACCGTCCGACCCAGACCCGCAAGCTGATCATCCAGTAACGCCGTGGCTTCGGCCATCGTTTTCAGCCTTCCGATATCCATCTGATCCTCGAATATATCGAGCAATATGGTTGTCAGGCGATTGAGTTCGCGGACCTCGCCTTCGGCCAGATAGTTTTTGGAAACGCATACGTCCGATTTCCGAATATTTTCGTGTGGCCATGTGCGCAGACCCATATTCTGCGCTTTCGCGTCAGCGCGGGATCGGATCACTTCGGAAGGCGTTTGGGATGCGACGGCGAAGATGAGCTTGGCCTGTGTGTTTCGATAGAAGGCAAGCCAATTATCTGAACTTGCGTCATAATCCTGGCATAGGGAGCAGACGGCGCGCAGTTCACGATAGACATTGGCCTCATCAGACCGGATGTCGCGAATAATGTCGCGGAGCTCGGCGATCCTGTCTCTCAGTCCGGGGGACTTGAGCCGCACGGAATCAATAACAAAACCTTTGGTCGCGAACTGCACCAGCTTGTTGGTCGCCCATCTGCGGAACAATGTCGCCTGGGCAGAGGAAACCCGGTACCCGACAGAGATGACCATATCGAGGCTGTAAATCGAAACGGGCTTGTCCGATGAGGCAATTTGCATTTTTTGCAAATTGCTTTCTGGCAACTCGCCGTCTTCCAGAATCGAGGCAATATGTCTCGAAATCACCGAAACATCCCGCCCGAACACGGACGCAATCTCGGCCTGTGTCATCCACAGGGCATCGCCATCGAAGCGCAAATCCACGGAAACCCCCGATGTGGTGCTGTAAAGGAGGAACCGGCTGCCCGTTTCCTCATCCAGTTCCAGCTTTACGGGTGTCGAGTCCGGCATGAATATAACGCTCCCAATAGTGGAACGATAATAGAACATTCAATTCCGGGGTCAACCATCTCCCGCTGTTCCACGTGAAACAGATTTGACGCTCTGCTCCCACAGGACTAGCGGCTCACCAATGCAACGCTTCGATGTTATTGTGATTGGCGGCGGCCATGCCGGGTGTGAGGCGGCGTGTGCGTCGGCGCGGCGGGGCGCGCGGACGGCATTGGTCAGCTTCGCGCGGGAAACGATTGGCGCGATGTCGTGCAATCCGGCGATTGGCGGGCTGGGCAAAGGCCATCTGGTGCGCGAAGTGGATGCCTTTGACGGGATATTGGCACGCGCGGCAGACGCGGCAGCCATTCATTACCGGATGCTCAATGCCTCCAAGGGCGCAGCCGTGCGCGGGCCGCGCGCGCAGGCAGACCGGCGGCTGTTCAAGGCCGCGATCCACCGCATCATCGAGGATCAACCGAATCTCGAGATTGTCGAAGGCGCGGCGGAATCGCTGATCTTTGACGGCAATACCGTAACCGGGCTGATCCTGGGCGATGGCACCACGCTGTCCGCGCCCGCGATTGTGCTGGCAACCGGCACCTTCCTCAATGGCCGGATGTTCTGCGGCGAGGCGCGCACGGTTGGCGGGCGCGTGGGTGAAGCCGCGGCGCAGACTCTGGGCGATCAGCTCCGTTCGCGGCACCTGCCGATTGGCCGCCTGAAGACCGGCACACCGCCCCGGCTGGACGGGCGCACAATAGACTGGGCCGCGCTTGACACCCAGCCTTCCGATAGCGACGACTGGACATTTTCGGCGATGACGCCCGCGCGCGTCAATCCGCAGCTCTCCTGCGCGATTACCCGCACCAGTCAGGCGACGCATGATATTATCCGCGCGGCGCTGGATCGCTCGCCCTTGTTCAGCGGGGATATTGAAGGGCAGGGGCCGCGTTACTGTCCCTCCATCGAAGACAAGGTACACCGCTTTGGCGACCGCGACGGGCATCAGATATTTCTGGAACCCGAAGGGCTTGATGATCCGCTCATCTATCCCAATGGCGTCTCGACGTCACTGCCAGCGGATGTGCAAGTGGCCATGATGCGGTCTGTGAAAGGCCTGGAACGGGTGGAGATTGCGCAGCCCGGCTATGCAGTGGAATATGATCATATCGATCCCCGCGCGTTGGGGCCAACGCTGGAAGTCGGCGCGATAACCGGGCTGTTCTGCGCCGGTCAGATCAATGGCACGACGGGCTATGAAGAGGCGTCCGCGCAGGGGCTGGTTGCCGGGCTGAACGCGGCCGCGCGGGCGCTTGGCGCCGCGCCGGTCGTGCTGGATCGCGCTTCATCCTATATCGGCGTGATGATCGATGATCTGGTCTTGCAGGGCATTACCGAGCCTTACCGGATGCTCACGGCGCGCGCCGAATACCGGCTGCGGCTGCGCGCGGACAATGCCTCGACCCGGCTGACGCCGCTGGCGCTGGCAATCGGGTGTGTCGGCGCTGAGCGCGCGGACTGGTTTGCCGCACGCGAGGCAGAGCGAACAGCGCTGATCGCTACCTTGCAATTGCGGCGGTCGCCCGATCGGCGGGCGGAGTCGCTTTATGACCTGATCCGGATCGACGGGCTTGATGGCGCAGGGGTTGCCGCGCTGGAGGGGTGTGGTGGCATGGCACGCACCGTGATTGACGAAGTGGTGGAGGATGCCCGCTATGCTCCTTATGTCGCGCGGCAGGATGCGGAGATCCGGGCGATGCGCGCCAATGACCGGATCGGGTTGAGCGGGCTGGATTATCGGGCGATTGCCGGGCTTTCAAACGAGATGCGGGAGAAACTTGAAGCGGCACAGCCAGCAACGCTTGGCGCGGCGGAGCGAGTGCGTGGTATTACGCCGGCGGCGCTGGCGGCAATACTGGTGCAGGCGAAGCGGTTAGCCGCATGACCTCCCTGCGCGTCTCCGCGCCTCCGCGTGAACCTTGTGACTCAAAGCGCGGTATCGATTCCGCCTTTGGGGATTTGTTAGTGCGGAGATGCAGAGACGCGGAGCGGGCTTCATGAGGGAGGACGAGGCCAGAGCCTGGCTCACGGGCAAGTTGGGTGTTTCACGTGAAACAATGGCGCAGCTCGATGCATTCCGGCAGATGGTCATCACGGAGAACGCGCATCAGAATCTCGTCAGTGCGGCGAGCATCGATCATTTCTGGGTGCGGCATATTGTCGATTCGGCGCAGCTTCTTTCCTTTGTCGACGATGACAAGGCGGACGCGGCATGGCTCGATCTGGGCACGGGTGCAGGCTTTCCGGGAATGGTAATCGCCATTCTACGCGCCGCGCCGATTCACCTTGTGGAAGAGCGACGCAAGCGGCATGAATTTCTGGCACATTCCGCGACGGCGCTGGGGCTGGGCCATGTGACGGTGCATGGCTGCCGGGTTGAAACGCTGAACATTGCTCCAGTCGGTGTCATATCCGCGCGCGCTTTTGCGCCACTTCCCAAATTATTCGCCGCCGCTTTGCGATTTTCCCGAAAAAAGACAATTTGGGTGCTCCCAAAGGGACGAAGCGCGAAAGAAGAACTGGAAAGCGCACGCGGTGCGTGGCAAGGTGTGTTTCACGTGGAACAATCCCTTACTGACCCTGACGCAGCGATTATCACTGCCACAGGAGTCCGCCCGGAGGCCAAAACCAGATGATCTGCATTGCGGTTGCCAATCAGAAGGGGGGCGTGGGGAAAACGACGACCGCAATCAACGTCGCCACCGCGCTCGCCGCGACCGGATCGCGCGTGCTGCTGGCCGATCTTGATCCGCAGGGCAATGCATCGACCGGACTGGGCATCCACCCGTCGCAACGCAAGCTGACCAGTTACGACATGCTGCTGGGTGATTGCACCCTGGAAGACGCCGTAATGGCCACCCGGATTCCGGGGCTGGATCTGGTGCCCGCTTCGGCCGACCTTTCGGGCGCGGAGATCGAGCTGGTCGAGTTCAAGGATCGCACTCATCGCTTGTCGGCAGCGCTGGACGCGGTGCCTCCGGGGCGCTGGGATATTGTGCTGTTCGATTGCCCGCCGTCGCTCGGGCTGCTGACCCTGAACGCGATGGCCGCATCGCATTCGTTGCTGGTCCCGCTGCAATGCGAATTCTTCGCGCTTGAAGGGCTTAGTCAGTTGCTGCAGACCGTGGAACGCATCCGCGCGCGCTTCAATCCCACGCTTTCCATACTAGGGGTTGTGCTCACCATGTATGATCGCCGCAACCGCTTGACGGATCAGGTGGCAGACGATGTCCGTGCCTGTCTGGGCAAGGCAGTGTTTGATACGGTGATCCCGCGCAATGTCCGCCTGTCTGAAGCGCCGAGCCACGGGCTGCCGGCGCTGATCTATGATCATCGCTGCTCAGGCTCGGAAGCCTATATGCAGCTGGCGAGCGAGTTGATCGGGCGGTTGCCCCGACAGGCCATAAGGGAGATGGCATGAGCGAAGCGCCGAAGCGGGGGCTGGGGCGCGGACTTTCCGCGTTGCTGGGTGAGATTGAACGCGAAGAGCCGGTGACACCAGGCAGCACGCCATCGGGCGGCGTGCGGATGATGAACGTCAGCGCGCTCAACCCCTTGCCGGGTCAGCCGCGCAAACATTTTGACGAAGCGGCGCTGGACGAACTGGCGGCGTCCATCACGGCGCGCGGAATGCTCCAGCCGATCGTGGTGCGCGATCAGGGCGGCTGGTTCCAGATCGTCGCGGGCGAGCGCCGCTGGCGCGCGGCCCAGCGGGCGCAATTGCACCAGGTACCCGTGATCGTCCGGGAATTTGATGATCGTACCGCGCTGGAAATTGCGCTCATCGAGAATATCCAGCGCGAACAACTCAATGCGGTGGAAGAGGGTGAGACATACCGGCGGCTGGTCGCGGATTACGGGCACAGCCAGGAAGCTTTGGGCAAGATTGTCGGCAAATCGCGCAGCCATATCGCCAATCTGATCCGCTTGCGCGATCTGCCGCAGCGCGTGCAAGAGTGGCTGGCGATGGGGCAGATCAGCATGGGCCATGCCCGCGCGCTGCTAACGTCCGACGATCCCGAAGGGCTGGCCAAGGCAGTGATGGCGAAAAGCCTCTCCGTGCGGCAGACTGAAGCGCTTGCCCGAAGGATGAAGGCGGGAAACAAACCGCCGCGTGTGAAATCCGGCACCGCCAGCGACGCGGATATTGCCGCGCTGGAACGGCAACTCGCAGATCTGCTCGGGCTCAAGGTCACCATCCGCCACGAGGGCAAAAGCGGGCAGGTGACGCTGCATTATTCCTCGCTCGAACAGCTCGACATGATCTGCCAGCGGCTGACGGGTGAAGCGATTTAGGAGGAATTCCGTCGCCCCTGCGCAGGCAGGGGCCTTTGCGGAAGTCAGCACCAAGATGTCAGACCGGCCCCTGCCTGCGCAGGGGCAACGGAATCAACCCCCCGCATCCCCGCCACTTCCGCCACCGCTTGATCCAGCGTCACCCGCCGCACCGGCGTTCCTGGCGGGAACGCGGTCAGCAGGCGTGACGGCATGGCGGCAGAGAGGATCACGAAGACGCCGCGATCATCGGCCCGGCGGATCAGCCGCCCGAACGCTTGCGCCAGCCGCGCGCGGATCAGCCGGTCATCATAGGCACTGCCGCCGCCCGCCGCCTTGCGCGCCGCATGCAACACGGTGGGCTTGGGCCAGGGCACGCCTTCCATGATGACCTGACGCAGAGACTCGCCGGGCACGTCCACCCCGTCCCTCAACGCATCAGTGCCGAGCAGGCTGGCATGCGGATCGTCGCGGAAAATATCGACGAGCGTGCCCGTATCGATCGGATCGACATGCTGGGCGTAGAGGGGCAGGCCATCGCGCGCCAGCCGGTCGGCAATCCGGGCATGCACCGCGCGCAGACGGCGGATCGCGGTGAACAGGCCCAGCGTTCCCCCGCCCGCTGCCGCGATCAGCCGGGCATAAGCTCCGGCGAGCTGCGGCACATCCCCGCGCTTCACATCCGTGACAACCAGCACCGCACTTTGCCGCGCATAGTCAAACGGGCTGGGGGCAAGGAAATGATGCGCCGCGCCCTCGAGATGGACCGCCCCGCTGCGCGCCTCTGCGGCGGCCCAATCCTCGCCACCTCTCAGGGTGGCAGACGTGATGACCACGCCGTGCGCGGGTTTCAGCACCGCTTCGGCAAAGGGCACAGTGGGATCAAGCCAGTGGCGGTGCAGCCCGATATCAATTTCCCGCCCCTCGATCCGGTCCACCGCGAGCCAATCGACAAAATCCGGATCAGACGGCCCGCCGAGCCGGGAGAGGAGAGACAGCCACGCGACCAGCGCATCGCGCCGCCAGCCCAGGCTGGCAATCGCGCCTTCCACCCGCGCCCGCGCCGCGCCGTCGAGCCAGTCGGGCGCTTCCTCCATCACCGCTTCCAGCCGCCGCCCCAAAGCCACCAAGGGACGCAGGATCGCATCCAGCGCGGCAACCGCGGGTTCCACCGCCGTAATCAGCCGCCCGTCCAGCCCGGCGGCTTCCGTCTCCAGCCCGTACCCCGCATCCTCCGCGTCGGCCCGGGCATAGGTCTGCCCGCGTACCGCCGCGAGCAGGGCTTCAATCGCCCCGAACGGCGCGCCTTCCGCCACGCGCTGCAACCAGCCTTCGGACGGCAGCACGGTCGCGGCCTGGGCGGCGGCATTGATCGCCAGCGCGCCTTCCTCGTCATAGCTGGCGAGATCGGCGAGCCGCGCGGCAAGCCCCCGCCGCCGCCCGCGCGCCTTGCCTTCCGGGCCAATGATCCAGCGCCGTAGCTCGATCGCTTCCTGCCCCGTCAGCGCGGCGGCAAACATTGAGTCCGCCGCGTCGGCGAGATGATGGCCTTCGTCAAACACGATCCGCTGCGGCTTGTTGGCGGCTTCGCGCCCGCGCGCGGCGTTGACCATCACCAGCGCGTGATTGGCAATGACAATGTCTGCCTGTCCGGACGCGCGCGCGGCATGTTCGATGAAGCATTTGCGGTAATGCGGGCAGCCGGCATAGACGCACTCGCCGCGCCGGTCGGTCAGCGCGGTCGCGCCGTTGCGGCGGAACAGGGTCGGCAGCCAGCCGGGCAGATCGCCGCCGACCATATCCCCGTCCCGCGTGAAGGCCGCCCAGCGCGCGACAAGTTGCGCCAATATCGCCGCCCGCCCCGCAAAGCCGCCCTGCAGCGCGTCTTCCAGATTGAGCAGGCAGAGATAATTTTCCCGCCCCTTGCGCACCACCACCTTGGCCTTGCGCGTGGCGGGATCGGGGAAGAGCCGCGCGCTTTCGGCGTCAAGCTGTCGCTGCAACGCCTTGGTGAAGGTGGAAATCCACACCGCCCCGCCCGCTTGCGCCGCCCAGAGCGAGGCCGGGGCGAGATAGCCCAAGGTCTTGCCAATCCCCGTCCCCGCTTCGGCCAGCACCAGATTGGGCGCGTCCTTGCGGGTGCGCGGCGCGAAGGCCGGCGTGTTGGCGCGGGCATAGTCGCGCTGGCCGGGGCGTGCCTCAGCGCCGTGGCCAGTGAGCATATCGAGCCGGTCAAGCACCTGCGCCTCACTCAGCGTCACCGGGCGCGGCGCGGCGCGGGGGGCGCCTTCATCCCATTCGGGCAGGCGGGAGAACAGCCAGCGTTCGCCCTTCCTTGGCATCTCCAGCCGCTGGTTCACCGCATGCGCCCAGGGCCAGCGCAACCGGGTGAGTGACTGCGCGACATCCCACGCCCCTTCGCGCTCGGGCCACATTTCACCCCTCCCCTTCAGGAGTTGCTGCGCCTCGGGCCGGGATTGCCCCCGGCAATCCCTCGACCATGCCGGGGACATGGTCGACCCGTGGCGCTGCAACTGGGATGGGGGTGGGGGGTGTCCGACATTCTGCCGTCTGACAGTCCCCACCCCTGCCCCTCCCCTGAAGGGGAGGGGTTCATTGTCCAGCCGGGCGAGCAAAGCCGCCGCCGCTTCCAGCAGAAACGCCGCCGTCCCCGCTTCGTCCGCCGGGGTGTCCAGCCCGAGCACGGCGGCCAGCCCCTTGGGCGTTGGCACCATGAAGCGCGCGGGGTGGAGGAAAGCGAACAGCTCCAGCAGATCGAGCCCGGAGAGCTCGGGGTAGCCCAGCCGCTCGCTCACCAGCGGCGCGTTGAGCAGGATCACCGGCGTCTCGCTCACCCGCGCAATCGCGTCCCCCCGCCCGATCCGCCGCGCCGCGCCCTCCGCGTCGGCAAGCCAGATGCCGCCATGACTGGCATGCAATGCGGGATAGGGAAGCGGGCCGGGCATGGCCCGTCTTTGCCGGAGCGCGAACGAAAGGGCAACAGGGGTGGATCATGTTCCTGCCCCCGTCGCCCCTGCCCTTCGGCTGCCCGCAGGGCGGGCGCTCAGGATAAACGCGCTTCGCGCGGCAGGGGCCTCTGAGTCATCGCGCACCGTTGGTCGTCCGCAACGCCATGCAGGCCCCTGCCTGCGCAGGGGCGACGAACCGAAGTCGATTTCCCTTGACTAATAGGAGTTGAACTATTAGGCAAGTTCCTGCCCGAGTCGTGTAGCGGGTTCTTTGACAAGTGAATATCACGCGGGAGGCAAGGCTCCCGCACAAGCAGGCGCTGCTGTGGGTGGGAGCGGTTGCGGCAGTGTGCCTGGCCGCCTCATGATCGTGCAAAATCGATCAAGGGAGCAAAATCATGTGCATCGGCTGCCTGCAAGGCGACAATATAGGCCGCCCGTGTCGCATGGGCATCTGTCAGGTTTCGACTGCCCCAGGAAAAACGGGGCTGGCCCAGGTGCAGAGCGAGCAAATCCCCGACCATGCGGGAAAAACGGCCATTTCCGTTGGGGAAGGGATGGATGGCGACCAAGCGATGTGAAAAGCGCACGGCGATCTCGTCGGGCGGATATGTGCCGCTTATGATCCGGAATCTGGCATCGTCGATGGCATGTGCCACGTCCATCGGAATGCGATAGGCATCAACGCCAATGTTGCGCGCCGTGTGGCGATAACTGCCCGCCCACCGCCAGACCGTTCCGAACATGCGCTTGTGCAAATTGCGCAGAAATGCCTCGTCCAGCGGATTGCGCCTGCGCCTTGACAGCCATTTCTCCGCACCGGCAATGTTGACTTGCTCGGCTTCGTTCAGATCGCGGCGCACGGTGATATAGGATGGGATAAGCTGTTCGCGCTCTTCTGCCTCAAGGGGCGTGTTGGCTTCGTCATCTTCGTCGAACAGTCTGTCCATGGCCGATTGCCTACTCGTCATCCCAGAGGCGGCGAAGCGAACCGGCCAGCTTGTCGGCAATCAGCCGGGTGCGTTCTGTGGCAAGATCCGCTGCTGCCATCGCCTGATTTTCGAGGCGCATGGTATGATGATGGCGCGCGAGCTCGGCATCGGCTTTTGCCGTCGCCTGATCGCGAACGATGTCATGGAGCATCGTCTTGGGAACGATGGCATATACAAAGGTGCAGTGCATCGCTTCTGCGGCTTCGCGTAGCGTTTTGATCGTCGTTGATCCGCGCACTTCGGCCGTCTCGATGGCAGTCACGCGTGATCGCGCAACGCCCATGCGGGCGGCAAGCTGACGCGTGGTCATCCCCAAAGCTTCGCGAATGGCCTTTATCCAGCCCCGTGGCGGCATAATCAGCGGTGTCTCCCGCAGGGGCGCAAGCTGTCGATCCAGGCTTTTTCGGGCCAAAACGTTTTGATCGGGGTTCATCATGTCATATCCTCTATCTGCGGTATGACACATATATATGAGCAAGGGAATAATTTTCGCGCATATATATAAGTGCAAATTAGCATAATTCGCGCATATATAAATGCGCGAACGTAAAGGCCGGAAATCCGTTCCGGGCCTTCCAGCTGCTAGACCAGCCCCTCACTCCCCACCGCCAGCCCGGCAATAGTGACACTCTCCAGCCGCTCCCCACAGCAATCACCCGGCTTTCCGCATACTCCTCCCCCTGCGGTGACCAGAACTGGTGGATGCGGGCGGCGGCCACGTCCAACACCCAATATTCGGGGATGCCTGCCGAAGACGCCCGCTTTATCCAGCACCAGCAGATCGGCCACCGAGATTTTGTGGGGGGTGCGTTCCGGATGGGACGCAACTGCATTCATGTGCGGCTTCTATCAAATCCAACAGTCAGCCTCAAATACCCCTTTGCGTCTTTGCGTGAGATCCTTTTTCTTCAGCATGGGTGCTGCGGCTGGCCGGGACTGGGTTCACGCAAAGGCGCAAAGAAGAAGACGCGAAGACATGCTGTTCACGGCTGCTTCTTCCCTCATTCCGGCGAAGGGAGGAAACTCTAATTCCCTACCCCTTTGCGCCTTTGCGTCTTTGCGTGAGATCCTTTTTCTTCATCATGCGTGCCGCGGCTGGCCGGGATGGGGTTCACGCAAAGGCGCAAAGACGCAAAGAAGAAGACGCGAAGACATGTTGTTCACGGATGTCTCCTCCCGTCATTCTGGCGAAGGGCGGAAACGCATATCAATGGTCTTCCTGTTCTTCCTTCCCGTCCTGCCTTCCTGTGAACCCAGATCCCAGCCAGCGGCTGCGCCCATGCGGGGGAGCGGGATTCACGCGAAGGCAGGAAGGGAAGGAAGGCAGGACTAAAATATCGTTGTGTGCCTCACTCTCTCACACCGTCCCCGCATCTGCGCCCCGTGCCTCGATCAGCAATCGTTCCAGCCGTGCCACATCGGGCACGCCCAGCACTTCGAAGCGTTCGGTGGTGCGGTCGCCTTCGCTGTCCACGCGGCTATGGGTCTGGATGCGCAGATGGCCGGTGCCGTCGGCGGCTTCGTGGCGGTCTATCGGGCCGATCTGGTCGAGCAGCACGCTCGCCACGGTGCGCGTCTTGCCGTCCACAAGCCGGATCAGGCGGCGGCTGGTGAGGGCATAGGCGGTCATGCCCGCCTGCCGCATTGCTTTCACCGGCCGCCACAGCATCCAGAATCCGATCAGGATGAAGGGCAGGCCGAACAGCGGCATCACAATGCCAAAGGTCAGCCGCATCGCATCAGGGGTTTTGCTCGATGCCAGCCAGGGGAGGAAGGCGGCGGATTCCCAGAACAGCGCAAACACCGTCCAGGGAATCGCAAACAGCCAGATGCCGAAGCCCGCCTTCAGGCGACTGGCGCGGGGCCGGGCGCTCCACAACAGGCGCTCTCCCGCCACCAGCTCGCGGCGGAGCGACTGGTCCAGCGCCATCGGCAAGGGGGGAGCAGGATCTGGCATGCGGGGCGGACTAGCAGCATCTGCTTATGAAATTATTGCGCCTGTGCGGGGTTAGGGACTCACAGGAAGGCGGAAAGGGATTCACGCAAAGGCGCAAAGACGCAAAGAAGAAGACGCGAAGACTTGTTGTTCACGGGTGCTTCTTCCCTCATTCCGGCGGAGGGCGGAACCTCAAATTCCCCACTCCTTCGCGCCTTTGCGTCTTTGCGTGAAATCCCTTTCTTCACCGAGGGCGCGGCGGCTGACGCAGTTTGGGTTCACGCGAAGACGCCAAGACGCGAAGCAGAAAGGGGGTGGCCTGCGGCGCGGTTTGATCGGCTGCGCGGGCCGCGCTTTGCTCTCTCTTGCGCCGCGCTGTCAAAACCGCGAAAGGCAGCGGCCTATGACTGATGATCTCCGCACCGCCGCCCTTGCCTCCAAAGCCTGGCCGTTTGAGGAAGCGCGCAAGGTGCTCAAACGCTATCCGCAAGGCAAAGCGACTGGCCCGGTGATTTTTGAAACCGGGTACGGCCCCTCGGGTCTGCCGCATATCGGCACCTTCAACGAAGTGCTGCGCACCACGATGGTGCGCCGCGCCTATGAAGCGATGACCGGCGGGCCGACGCGGCTGATCGCCTTTTCCGATGATATGGATGGCCTGCGCAAGGTGCCGGACAATGTACCCAACGGCGCCATGCTCACCGCGCATCTGGGCAAGCCGCTGACCCGGATTCCCGATCCCTTCGGCAAGTTTGAAAGCTTTGCGCATCACAATAACGCGATGCTGCGGGAATTTCTCGATCGCTTCGGCTTTGACTATGAGTTCGTCTCTTCCACCACCATGTATGAAGGCGGGCAGTTTGATGACGCGCTGAAAAATGTGCTGCGCCACAATCAGGCGATCCTCGATATCATGCTGCCCACGCTGCGCAAGGAACGCGCCGCGACCTATTCGCCCGTGCTGCCGGTCAGCGAAAAGAGCGGAGTGGTGTTGCAGGTGCCGGTCACGGTGGTGGATGCCGACGCCGGGCTGGTGCGCTTCGAGGATGAAGGGGAGGTCGTCACCCAGTCGGTGCTGGGGGGCAAGGCCAAGCTGCAATGGAAGGTCGATTGGGCGATGCGCTGGGTCGCGCTCGGCGTCGATTATGAAATGTATGGCAAGGATCTGACCGACAGCGGCACCCAGTCCGGCAAGATCGCCAGCGTGCTGGGCGGACGCAAGCCCGAGGGACTGATTTACGAGATGTTCCTGGATGACAAGGGAGAGAAAATCTCCAAATCCAAGGGCAATGGGCTGAGCCTCGAACAATGGCTGTCTTACGGGACGCAGGACAGTCTGGCGTTCTATGCCTATCGTGAGCCGAAGTCCGCCAAGCAGCTCCATATGGGCGTGATCCCGCGCGCGGTGGATGAATATTTCCAGTTCCGCACGCAATGGCATGATCAGCCGGTGGACAAGCAGCTCGGCAATCCGGTGCATCATATCCATAACGGTGCCGTGCCCGTGGGTGTGCCGCCGGTGACGTTCGGGTTGCTGCTCAATCTGGTCGGCGTGATGGGCGGCGGGGCCACGGCGGAGCAGGTCTGGGGCTATCTTGGCAATTATGTCGCCAATGCCAGCCCCGCGACGCATCCCGAACTGGCGCGCCTGATCAGCCTCGCACTCGCCTATAACCGCGATTTCGTGGCCCCCACCTTGCAGCGGCGCAAGCCGGAGGGCGTGGAAGGGGCCGCGCTCGCACGGCTCGACGCGGAACTGGCGGCGCTGCCGCCCGGCGCGAGCGCGGAGGATATCCAGAACATCGTCTATGAAATCGGCAAGACCGGTGGCTTTGAAACCCTGCGCGACTGGTTCAGGGCGCTTTACGAAACCCTGCTTGGCTCCAGCGCCGGGCCCCGCATGGGCAGCTTCATCGCGCTTTACGGGGTGGAAAACAGCCGCAAACTGATTGCCGAGGCTTTGGGGTAGGGGGTTCGCTATTGTTTTTTGCGCGCCGTTTTGCTATCAGAATGGCAGCGAAGACATCTTCTTCCTTTCATGACCCCTGATCGTTGCAGCGATCGGGGGTCAATTCGTTTGGGGGCGGGGTTGCAGCCCCACCCCCTCCCGTGGCCTTACTTGTCGCGGGCGATTTCGATGACCTTGAGAATCAAGGTCGCGAAGCCGATCACCACGCCAAGGAACAGGCACAGATCAGCGAAACGCATCTCCTTTCCTTTCGTTCGCGGCGGAAATGCCGCATTGTAACTATGCGACATAATTTTCAAATAGCCAAGCCAGCGTTTATCCCGCCAGCAGCCGGTTTACCGCGTCCGCCAGCGTCCAGGCGTCGCCGGGCCAGCGAGCCGAAAGATAGGCGCCGTCGCGCACGATGAAGCCCAGGCCTGGCTTGTCCTGCGTGGCATAGCGGGGAAGCAAAGGGCCGCGCGCAAAGTCTGACGGGTGGGCAAGCGCGGCCTTCACTTCGGCTTCCACGCTCTGCGGATAGGTGCGGTAATGGCTGCCCAGCGCGCGGCGGGTGAGGAACACCGCCACGCCTTCCATCATGCCGGTCAGCGCGGTGGTCTTGCGACCTTTGAGCAGTCCTGCGCGGGCGAGCGGGATGACGCCGTGGCAGATGGCGGAGACGGGCTGGCTGGCCGCAAAGGCGTCCCGCGCGATGCGCTGCACCTCGGCGGATTCCAGATAGGGCTTCATGCCCGGCGCATGGCCGCCGGGGAAATGGATCGCATCATAATCTGCGGCGCGGGCATCGGCCCAGCGGATCGGCGCGGCAAACGCGGGGCAGGCCGCCATCTGCGCGTAGAGCGCCTGGTTCTCCGGCCGGGCGATGAGCGAGCGGGCCTGGGGCGGAAGCCCCGCACCCGTCAGCGTCACCGGATCGCAGGCGGCAGGCGCGCCCGTTTCGGTGGCAAAGACAATCTCATGCCCCGCGGCACCCCACGCCTTCCACGGCACGGCGACTTCGGTGGGATCGAAATCGGTCTGCGGCAGGAGGATCAGGATACGGGCCATGCGCAAAACGCCTTATGTTGCGGGGCCGGACACATGCCCCCGGAACCAGTCCGCCAGTTCGTCTTCCGAAAGCTCCCCTGCGGCAAGGGCGAGGAACGCGACGACCAATTCGGCGTCTGTTGCGTCCAGCGTGAATCCGTTGAGCGCCAGAAAGGTTTCGGAAACGACCGCTGCCGTCCGTTTGTTTCCATCAATGAAGGGATGGTTCCGCGCGATCCCGAAAGCATAGGCAGCGGCAAGGGCCGCTGCATCCGGCTCGCCATAGGCGGCGAGATTTTGTGCACGCGCCATCGCACTTTCGAGCAAGCGTCCATCGCGCACGCCCGCACCGCCGCCATGTTCAGCAAGCTGCTCCAGATGGGCCGACTGGGCCACCTCAAGCGCGACCCAGTTCCAGATACGGGTCATGATATTACTTCGCGAGTTCAGCCAGCGCGCGCTTGCGCCTTGCCATTACATCACGCGCAACAGCCATCTGGGCATCGAATTCAGCTTCCGGTGCTGACAATTCGATCCCGCGCGGGGTTTTGGAAACGGAGAGCGCTTCCCCGATCGCCGTATCCAGATGTGTCAGCAATTCCTTGGGCAGGATCACCCCTGCGGAATTGCCGATCTTGGTGATTTTGAGCTGCATGTTCATACGGGCGTTATAACATCGGAGACGGAAGAGGGCAAGCGCCCGTTCAGGCCGCCTTGTCTTGTGCCATCGCCTTCAGCATCGCGCGCCGCAGGATGGCGTTCAGACGCGTCTGGTATCCGGGGCCATCCGATTTCAGCCACGCGACCACATCCTGATCCACTTTGGCCGTAATTTGCTCCTTCAGGGGCCGATAGAAGCGGCCACGCACGGCGTTTTTGAAATCCTCTACCGTCCATTCCGGCATGTCGGACAGATCAATCTCGCTGTCGGGCAAATCTGCCAGACGCCGCAAATCCTCTCGATCTTCCTCTGTCAGGGGAGGAAGTGTTTCAAGCGTGTAACTAACCATCTTCGTTTTCATAAATCCACCGTTCCTGCCTTGTTGCCCGCCGGGCGGAAATAATCCTCACTGTATCGGTATCAGGGTTTACGTCCCGGATTGTATGAGCCACCAACAGCAGTAACAGGCCTTCAATGACACCGAATGTCTGCCAGCGCATCTCGCCGTTTTCGATCCGATCCACTTTCGACACGCGCAAAGGATCGCTGAAAACGGCACTGGCTCGCTGGAAGCTGATTCCATGCTTCCTCACATTGACGAGGTTTTTCGCCTCGTCCCACTCGAACCTTACGCCGTTCACAGAAACGCTATAATTACACCAAGATAATTATTCAATTGGATTCAGCAGGACAATTGCCGCTGCCTTTTGGATGAAAACTCACCCCCCGCACGCCCGGAACAACCCCAATGTCCGTTCCCGCGCCCGTTCGGCGCTTTCTTCGTGATAGTCCTTGCGGCGGTCGCTGTTGAAGCCGTGATTGGCGTCATAGACGAAGATCTGTGCGGTCGGGTGGGCCTTGGCGATCAGGGCTTCGACGCCGTCCATCGGGATGCCGGCGTCATAGCGTCCAAAATGGGCAATGGTCGCACATCTGGGGGTTTCATCGGCGAAGCGGGTGGTGATGTGGCCGCCATAATAGGCTGATGCGGCGGCAAGGTCTCCCGAAAGCTGGGCGCAGCGCCAGGTCACGGAGCCGCCATAGCAATAGCCAGTCATGAACACCCGGCCCCTGGCGCTGAGCGCGTCGATGCAGGTCATCGCATCGGCGATGCTCTGGTCAAACGGGTGAATCTTGCGCGCCAGTTCTACCGCGCGTTCAAAGTCCGGGCCGGAATAGCTGCATTCAAAGCCGGGATGCTCGCGGTCGAACAGAGCGGGAGACAGGACTTCATAGCCGTCTGCCGCATAGTCGTCGCACAGTTCGCGGATATGATCGGTAACCCCGAAAATCTCCTGCACCAGCACCAGCCCGCCCCGCCGATCGCCCGCAGGCTGCACATGATAGACCGCAATTTCCGCCCCGTCAGACATGGTCATGCGAATCATAGTGCCGTTCATTTTCGTGCCTCCTCTTGCTTTGCGGTCTCTGCGTCTCTGCGCCTGAAAAAGAAAGCGTGGGTTCGCGCAGAGGCGCAGAGACCGCAGAGAGCCGCGACGAAGGGATTCGCTATCTTGCATTGCAGCAAAATCGTTGCTACCGGCCCCCCGACTTTCCGGGGCGCCTGCGGTTTCCCCGGCTTTGGTCGCATAACATTTCCATCCGGTTCGGGGACATTTTACGCGTGGAGACTTCCGGCGGCATTCAGGCTAGTTTGGCGGGGCGTTATGCCACTGCCCTGTTCGATCTCGCCCGCGAATCGGCTGCGATTCCGGCGGTCAGCGCCAGCCTTGGCACGCTGAAGGCCGCGCTTGCCGAATCGGCTGATCTGGTGGCGCTTACCGCCAGCCCGCTGCTGTCGCGTGATGCCGCCGCGAAGGGCATTGCCGGGGTTGCCGCGCATCTCAAGCTCGACGCGCTGTCGCAGAAATTCCTGGGCGTGCTCGCCGCCAACCGCCGGCTGGACCAGCTTGGCCCGGTGATCGCCGCGTTTGAAGCGCTGGCGGCCAACCACCGGGGCGAAGCGTCGGCTGATGTCACCTCCGCGCACCCGCTGGAAAAGGCGCAGGTTGCTGCGCTCACCGCGAAACTGAAGGCCCGGGTGGGCCGCGATGTCGCGGTAAACCTGAAGGTCGATCCCTCGCTTCTTGGCGGGCTGGTCGTGAAGATCGGCTCCCAGATGATCGATTCGTCGATCAAAACACGTTTGAACACACTCGCTTCGGCGATGAAGGGCTGAAAGCCCGCATGCCAAAAGATTCGATGAAAGGCTGAACATGGACATCCGCGCCGCAGAAATTTCCAAGGTCATCAAGGACCAGATCGCCAGCTTCGGCACAGAGGCGCAAGTCTCCGAAGTCGGCTCGGTGCTGTCCGTGGGGGACGGTATCGCCCGTATCCACGGCCTTGATAACGTCCAGGCCGGTGAAATGGTGGAATTCGCCAACGGCATCCAGGGCATGGCGCTCAACCTTGAAGCCGACAATGTCGGCGTCGTGATTTTCGGCTCTGACGCCGAAATCAAGGAAGGCGATGTCGTCAAGCGCACCGGCACGATTGTGGACGTTCCCGTCGGCAAGGAACTGCTCGGCCGGGTTGTCGATGGTCTTGGCAATCCGATTGACGGCACGGGCCCCTTGAAGACCACGCAGCGCAGCCGCGTTGAAGTGAAGGCGCCGGGCATCATCCCGCGCCAGTCAGTGAATGAACCCGTGCAGACCGGCCTCAAAGCGCTCGACGCGCTGGTGCCGGTTGGCCGCGGCCAGCGCGAACTGATCATTGGTGACCGCCAGACCGGCAAGACCGCTGTCGCCATCGATACCTTCATCAACCAGAAGGGCGTGAACGCCGGCACGGATGAGAGCAAGAAGCTCTATTGCATCTATGTCGCCATCGGCCAGAAGCGTTCCACCGTGGCGCAGATCGTCCGCGCGCTCGAAGAAAATGGCGCGATGGAATATTCGATCGTGGTGGCCGCAACCGCGTCCGAACCCGCGCCGCTCCAGTATCTCGCGCCCTATACCGGTGTCGCGATGGGCGAATATTTCCGCGATAACGGCATGCACGCCGTGATCGTGTATGACGATTTGTCCAAGCAGGCTGTGGCCTATCGCCAGATGTCGC
>JANOAJ010000038.1:0-15693 GCA_031411035.1 Sphingomonadales bacterium | reverse complement strand
AGCGTCTTGAACCGAACGCGCATAATCATGAAACCCTGTCTGTTGCGTGCTTTACGCTCTTGCGCGAGGGGCGATAGCAAAGCAAGGCTGGCGGCATCATGAACAAGCGCCTTGCCCTGTTGCTGCTTGCCAGCCTTTCCGCCTGCCAGCCCGCCGCCAGCCCGCCGCCGCTGGAAGGCGCGCGCATGGGCGGGGCGTTTTCCCTGATCAACCAGGATGGCGTGCGGACAACGGACGCGCAGTTTGCGGGCCAGTACCGGCTGGTCTATTTTGGCTATACCTTTTGCCCCGATGTCTGCCCGGTGGATGTCCAGCGGCTGATGGCGGGGTTTCGCCAGTTCGAAACGGACGCGCCCGATGCCGCCAAGCGGGTGCAGCCCTTTTTCATCACAGTCGATCCCGAACGCGATACGCCGGGTGTTCTCAAACAATTTGTCGGCGCGTTCCACCCCCGCCTGATCGGGCTGACCGGAACCCCTGCCGAAATCGCCGCCACGGCCAAACTTTATGCCGTGGTCTATCAGAAATCGCCCGGTGCCACGCCGGGTACCTATCTGGTCGATCACAGCCGCACGGCGGTTCTCTATGGCCCCGATGGCAAGCCGATTGCGCTGGTGCCGCAGGACGGCACACCCGCCGCCATCGCGGCCGAGCTGGAACGCTGGGTAAAGTGAGCGACCGTTTCTGGGAAGATGTGCCGCTGGACCGGCTCGATCGCGCACAATGGGAAGCCTTGTGTGATGGCTGCGGCAAATGCTGCATCCACAAGCTGGAAGACGAGGATACGGGGGAGTTGCACGCCACCAATGTCGCCTGCCGCCTGCTCAACCGCCATTCGGGGCAGTGTTCCGATTACAAGCACCGCCATGCCTTTGTGCCTGAATGTATCCGTCTGACGCCGGCCAAGCTGGCCGATATGGACTGGCTGCCCGAAAGCTGCGCCTATGTGCGCCGCGCGCAAGGCAAGCCCCTGCCGGACTGGCACTATCTTGTCTGCGGGGATCGCGAGGCTGTCCACAAGGCGGGCGCGTCCGTGCGCGGCTGGACGATTTCGGAAGATGAAGCGGGCGATCTTGAATATCATCTGATTGATCGTGACGACTGACCTGGTTTTCGGCACCGGCGCGCAGGCAAGGCCCCTGATTGTCACACGCTCTGCCCGCGCGCGACGGATGGGGCTGGCCGTTGATGCGCTCGGCCGGGTGCGGCTGACGCTGCCGCCGCGCGCGCCGCTTGGCAGCGCACTGGCCTGGGCCGAAACCAAGCGCGACTGGGAGGAAGCCCAGCTCGCCCGATTGCCGGAAGGAGAGGCCATCACGCCCGGCATGTCGATGAGGGTGGCCGGTGACACACTGTCTCTGGACTGGGCGCCTGCCCATCCGCGCACGCCCAAACGAGTGGGCGACACTATCCGCATCGGCGGCCCGCGCGAGATGATGACGTCAAGACTGCTGCGCTGGCTTCAGCGCGAAGCCAAGGCACTTCTGGCGGCAGAATCGCAGGAATTCGCTGAAAAAGCGGGGGTCAGCCTCACGTCAGTCGGCGTGGGTGATCCCCGCTCACGCTGGGGAAGCTGTTCGTCTTCCGGGGCAATCCGTTATAGCTGGCGGCTGATTCTGGCACCTGCCTTTGTCCGCCGGGCAACCGTGGCGCATGAAATCGCCCACCGCGTCCATATGGATCACAGCCCGCGCTTTCATGCGCTGGTGGCGGAGCTGCTGGGGGAAGATCCCGCCCCGGCGCGGCGCTGGTTGCGCGCCAATGCCGGGGCGCTTCACGGATTCGGGCGCGCGGCCTGAGGAATAAGGTCAACCGGGCGGCTGCTGTTTTCATTGTCGGGATCGGCCGGAACCGGATCCTCGGCGGGCGGTGGTTCGATCACGGTCGTATCGCCCACGCCCTTGGGATTGCCGTTTTCATCGACAAAGCTGCCCATATCGGGATCGCCATAATAGGCTTCCTCATCGGGTTCGAGCTGCCATTCCGGCAGCGTCACCTTGGTATCGAATTGTTCTACGGGCCGTTTCGCGGTGGCGACACGCATGAACGCGGCAAAGGCGCGGGCAGGGGCAGTGCCACCCTGAAGGCCACGCACCGTCCGCGCATCATCGCGGCCCATCCAGACGCCGGTGGTCAGCCCGCTCGAAAAGCCCATGAACCAGCCATCCTTGTTGGACGATGTGGTGCCCGTCTTTCCGGCAACGGGCCGCCCGATCTGCGCGGCCTTGCCGGTGCCCGCGCTGACAGCGGACTGGAGCAGATCGGTCATACCCGCAGCTACATAGGGGGGCAGCACCACGTTGGAGGTATCGGCCTTGTGGCTGTAGAGTACTTCGCCCTTGTCATTGGTCACGCGCAAAATGCCGTAAGGCACAACTGCAACGCCTTTGGCGGCAACCGTGGCATAGGCGCGGGTCATGTCCAGCAGGCGCACATCAGACGTGCCCAGCACCATCGAGGGCAGCACATTGACGGGGGTGGTGATCCCCAGCCGCTGCGCCATTCCGGCCACGGCAGACGTGCCGACTTCCGCCCCGATCTTCGCCGCGATGGTGTTGACGGAATAGGTGAAGGCCGTGCGCAGGTTGATGGCCCCGGAATAGCGCCCGCTTGAATTGCGCGGTTTCCAGCCGTTTATGTCCACAGGCTCGTCCACCAGCATGGTTTCTGGCGTCATGGAGGCTTCGAGCGCGGCGAGATAGACGAACAGTTTGAAGGCCGAACCGGGCTGGCGCACCGCCTGGGTGGCCCGGTTGTAGATGGAGGTCACATAATCCGTGCCGCCCACCATTGCGCGCACGGCCCCGTCCCGGTCAAGCGAGACAAGCGCGCCCTGGGTGCCCGGCGGCACATTGGCGACAATCGCGGCATCCGCCGCGCGCTGCATGTCGAGATCAAGCGTCGTCCACACATCCATGGGCTGGCTGGTTTCGTCGATCATCGAATCAAGCTGGGGCAGGGCCCAGTCCGTGAAATAGCGCACGCTGTTCTGGCGCGGCTCGGGCGCCAGTTTGACGGCAGCAGGATCAGTTTCGCGCGCTTCGGAGGGAGAGATCGCGCCATTTTCCGCCATCAGCCCCAGCACCACCCGCGCGCGGCCAATCGCGGCCTTGGCGTCTGCCGTCGGCGAGTAATTGGACGGGGCCTTCACCAGCCCGGCAATGATTGCCGCTTCGGGCAGGCTCAGGTCCGTCGCCGGGTGGCCGAAAAACTTCCGGCTGGCGGCATCAATCCCGTAAGCCCCGCCGCCGAAATAGACACGGTTGAGGTACAGTTCCAGAATCTGGTCCTTGCTGAACTTGCGCTCCATCGCCAGCGCCAGCACGATTTCGCGGATTTTCCGGCCAAAACGCTTCTCGCTGGTCAGAAAGACGTTGCGGGCCAGTTGCTGGGTGATCGTCGATCCGCCCTGCCGGAAATGGCCGGACTGGAAACGCACCCAGAAAGACCGGGCAATACCGATCGGATCAACGCCGGGATGATAGCGGAAGCGCTTATCCTCCACCGAAACCATCGCATCCCGCATGATCGGTGGGATATCGCGATAATTCAGCCAGGTGCCAAAACTGGGGCCAAGCGAGACAATCACGGTGCCGTCTGCCGCATGGACGCGGATCATCTGGCCGTTTGGCGATTCCTTAAGCTTTTCATAGGCTGGCAGGGTCGAATAAGCGAAGCCCGCAGCCACGGCCAGCACGATCAGTCCGGCGAGCCCGGCGAACAGGCCATAGCGGAACAATTTGACCCACCAGCGACGCGGGGGCTTTGAGGAACGACGTGCCATCAGGGGCGGGGTGATATGCGCGAACGGGGGAAGCGGCAAGTGTTACCGTTTGAAGACGGGCGCGCAGCATGCATTTCGACGTCCACTATCAGCCGGTCATTCCGGCGAAAGCCGGAATCTCACGGCCTCACTTTGATGGCAGACCCACCAAGAAAAGTGAGATTCCGGCCTTCGCCGGAATGACGGCGTCGCTGATGACAGGCTTGCCGCGCTATTCGGGTTTGAAATCAAGCGCGACGCTGTTCATGCAGTATCGCAAGCCGGTGTCTTCGGGCGGGCCATCGGGAAAGACATGGCCCAGATGGCCGTCGCATTTGGCGCAGCGCACTTCCACGCGGCGCATGCCGTGCGCCATATCGGCGTGTTCGGTCACTGCATCGGGCGAAACCGGGGCGGTAAAGCTGGGCCAGCCGGATCCGGAATCATATTTGCGGTCACTGGTGAACAACGGATTGCCGCAGCCCGCGCAATCATATTCGCCCGATGCCTTGTTGAAATTCAGATGCCCGGCAAAGGCCCGTTCGGTGCCGGCTTCGCGCAGCACATGATATTGTTCGGGGGAAAGGCGCTGGCGCCAGGCGGATTCGGGAAGGTCTAGCTTGTCCATGACGGGGAATGTGGGACGGAATCGTCCGCGCTTCAAGCGTTTCAGCGCTCGATCCGGGTGATCCCGGCGAAATGCGCGGCGATGCGGGGGAAGCGCGCGGTGATCCGGGTCGCGATCCGCGCGGCGAAGGGGCGTTCGCCCAGATGCCAGAGCGCCATGGCCGTCATGACCGGGCGTCGGGCTGCGCGGGCGAAGCGGCGCTGATAGTCTGGCGCGGCAGCCGCGCCGCCTGCGATCCAGCTCCGCGCCGCCGCAATTCCGCTGGCAAGCGCAATGCCATTGCCTTCCCCGGCAAGGCTCGGGATCACAGCGGCCTGATCCCCCAGCCGGAACAGGCCAGGAGCGGTTTCGCGGGCGATCCAGCCATAGGGAATGGCGCTGATTGCATCGATCCCGCCGCTGGTCGCAAAGGCCAGGCGTTCGCCCAGCGCCGGATTCTCGCGGCCCAGCATCCCGATCAAAGCTGCCGGATCGCCCCCGGCGTCCGCCAGCCGGGTCTTGCGCACAGCCATGCACAGATTGGCTTGCCCGGTTTCGTTGATCAGCACGCCGCAATAGCCGCCGTCAAACAGATGGAGTTCGATGGCGCTGCCAATCATCCGGGCAAGAGCCGGATGGGGATCAAGCAGCGTGCGCAGACCCAGTGTCAGCCCTGTCCCGCGCGGCCGCGTTGCTCCGCGTACATCATGCTTGCCAGTGGCCAGAAACAGGCTTGGCGCGCTGAAGATGGCACCATCATCGCAGCGCACCGCGCCGGGCAGGATTTCGCGCACCATGACGTCATATTCCACCGCTGCGCCGCAGTTTTGCGCCCTTTCGATCAGCAGCGTGTCCAGACGCCGGCGGGAAATGCCGATGGCCGGGCGGGGCAGGGCGGCCTCTGCGTGCCGCGTTCCGGCAAAGAGCCTCAGCCGGTCAATCGGGTGCCCTGCCAGATCTTCCGCTTCCAGCCCCAGCGTGCGCAGTGTTTCCAGCGTGCGCCAGCTTATAAAGCCGCCACAAATCGCGTCGCCCGTTTGGCGGGCCCGCTCAAGCAAGTGCGGCTTTGCCCCGGCCTGCGCCAGCATGATGGCCGCTGCCGATCCTGCCGGGCCCCCGCCGACAATCAGCGGGGCGGTCACCGGATTGCTTCGACGCACAGGCGGAAGGGAAAGGCGCGAAACACCCGGGCGTCTGTGGTTCCGGCTTCCGCCAGCAGGGCCGGCCATTCGCCCGGGCGGTAGGACCGGGCGATAGACAACTGCCCGTCATGGCGCACGATCGGATGCCAGCGCATCAGCCCGGCGAGCAGCGGAAAGCCCGTCCAGGCAAAGCCGTGGCGATGCAGATCGTTGATGAACCAGCCTTTTTGTGCTTGCGCGGCCATGAAGCGGAGAAAGGCGATAAGCTGATCATGGGTCATGTGATGCGCCACAAGGCTGGAGAGGATCACGTCCCAGCCCTGCCCCGCCAGCCCTGCATAGTCCCCCGTCCGATAGTCGATGGCCATTGCGTCCGGGGTCACGGATTGCGCTGCAGGCGCGCTGCGGGGGTTGAGGTCGATTCCCGTCAGCGCGGTTCTGACGCCGTGCCGCACCCCCCAGCGGGCAATCGCGCGCAGCATATCCCCATCACCAAAGCCGACATCGAGAATTTTGAGCTGCGTCGCCCCGCGCGCGCGAAGCCGGTCAAGAAAGGCCAATGTTGGCCGCCGCGCCAATGTGATCGTGTTGACCTGTGCCAGATCGTGCATCACGGCCGCATAGATGGCGGGATCAAGCCCTTCCTCGTCCATCAGCTCTTCGGCAATGGCGCGTCTGGCAAGCATCAGTCCGTCCACCCGAAGCCGAAGCCTTCCGCCGCAAGGCCAGGACCAAAGGCCAGCGCCACGCCGCTTTTCGGCTTATGCGCGAAAGCGCGTTCGAGCGCGAACATCAGCGTGGCGGAAGACATGTTGCCCGATGCTTCCAGCACCGCGCGCGAATCGGCCAGGGCATGCGGATCAAGTCCGAGTGCCTGTTCCACCGCATCCAGGATCGAACGACCTCCGGCATGGACGGCCCATGTCTCAATCTGCCGGGGATCACATCCGCCGGTCAGCGCGTGCGCCACATCTTGCTGTTTCAGCGCGGCGGCAATTTGCCCCGGCACTTCGCCGGACAGGTGCATGGCAAAGCCCTGATCGCCGATTGTCCAGCGGATCAGCCCGGCGGAATCGGGCAGGGTATGGGCAAAGGTGCGCGTAATGGCGAGGCCGGGCCCGTCCCCCGTAACCAGCGCCGCCGCCGCGCCATCGCCGAACTGCAGCATGGCCAGCAACGGCTCAATCTCCGTATCGGGCTGAAGATGCAGGGTGGAAAGCTCCACCGTTACGACCAGAACCCGGGCGTCGGGGGTTGAGCGGACAATGTGCCAGGCGCTGCGCAAGGCGGAGATGGCGGCATAACAGCCCATGAATCCCACCAGCAGCCGCTCCACCGAAGGGGAAAGCCCCAGCCGCGCGGCAATGATCTGGTCGATTCCGGGGGCTACGAAGCCGGTGCAACTGGCCACGACAAGATGGGTGATGCCGTCGAGACTGGCCTTGCCCGCCAGATCGGCAATGGCCTGCAACGCCAGTTCGGGCGCATGTTCCGCGTAAAGCGTCATCCGTGCCGATGTCGGGGGGAGCTGGGGATCCGAATAGAAGCCGCCGGGGCACACCGGAGATCCGCCGTCAGCACCCGGCGGCAGCACAGACCAGCGATGCCGGATCCCCGAACGCGCGGCCATGCGCGCGAACAGCGATGCGGCGCGCGGATCGCTGATCCGCGTCTGGGCCCAGTCAATAAAGGCCTGATGGATGTCATGGCCGGGTAGGGCTGTGCCCGTGGCGACAATCCTGGGGAAGATTTCTGGCCTGGGCAGGGAAACTGGCAAGGTGATACTCTTTCGGCGGAACGCAGGAGTTCCGCAGGGGCGAAAAAAACGGGGTTAACAGGATATTGAAGGATGATCCAATATACTCAGCCTCATGAACGCGCGCTTGCGACATTTGTTTCCGCTGGTAATGGCGGTGGCGGCCTGTCCGGGGCCGGTGGCGGCCCAGTGCCAGCTTTGTGCCGCAACAACCAATGCCTTGCCCTCCCCGGCACGCGCGCTCAAGATCGATATAGAAGCTATGCTGGATTTCAGCACCGCCGCGCATAGTGACAGCGGCACGGGCAGTATAGAGATCGACCCCCGCACGGGCCAGCGTCGCGTTACCGGCGGGCTGGTGGCGCTCGGCGGAATGGCGCTCAAAGGCACAGTGCTGCTGACGGGTGAACCCTTCCGCCGCGTGCGGATCACCCTGCCGGTCAGCATTGTGATGCACTCCACCATGGGGGCAACAGCCGATATTACCGGGATCACGGCCAATCTTGGCCCGGATCCCATGCTTGGACCGGATGGCACGCTCAGCTTTTCCTTCGGCGGCAAGATGACGGTGCGCGACGGGGCGGCCGGCGATTTCCACGCGCGCATCCCGATCACGGCCGAATATCAATAAGCCACTGGCGGCCACGCACGTTCTGGATTGCCTCAATTCGAATTTCAATTCCCTGTTACAGCAGTCATTCCGGCAAACGCCGGAGCCGAAGACGACCAACGGTCAATCTCACTTTCTCTTTTGTAAGGCAGGGACGGCCAAGAAAAGCGGGATTCCGGCTTTCGCCGGAATGACGGGTTTGCGATGCGGCAAACGCACATCAAAACCCACGCAAAAATTTCTGCGGCGTTAACCATGCCATTCAGCAAAATCTGAAAACTTGGCGGGCATAGCCGCATCCAGAGTGGAGCCATTCCATTCGGGAACAGAGAAACGCACGACCTTATATTTTGGGGAACACGTACATGAAGATTCAGATGCTCAAGGCCGCACTTGTCGGCTCGGTTATTGCCGCTTCGGCCTTTGGTGCCTCGGCTGCCAATGCTGCCACCGCCAGCGCCACGGCGCGCGCCAAGATCCTTCGCCAGGTGACCGTCACCAACACATCCGACCTGCAGTTCGGCACGATCGTGACGGGCGCTGCAGCGTCCTCCGTCACGGTGTCAACCGCTGGCGTGCGCACCTGCGGCGCTGGTCTGGTGTGCTCGGGCACAACCACGGCAGCCGGTTTCACCATTGGCGGCACGACCGGCCAGGTGACGACCGTATCGATCCCCGCCACGGTAACGCTCAGCTCGGGCGCCAATTCGATGACAGCCACGCTGAATTCCAGCGCAGCAACCGTCACGATGGTGGCCAATGCCGGCACGTTCAGCGTTGGTGGCGTCCTGGCTGTTGGTGCCACTCAGGCTGACGGTGACTATACCGGCAGCTTCACGGCCACGGTTGACTATCAGTAAGCACCGCACTTTCTGATCCAAAGGCCCGTCGGAACCGCAAGGTTCCGGCGGGTTTTTTGTGTCTGCGATATGCCCGCAAACAGCGTTAGAATCGCCTTAACCCAAGCCGGAAGTCTGGTGGCTATCTATTGATGCGACAAGCCTTTGAGAAATGGAGGCATTCCATTTCCGGGGCATGAACAGACGAACGGGGAACAGGAAATGACAGTCACATTCATGAAGCGGGCCGCAGCCGTATCAGTGGCCGTGGCCGCCGGGCTTGCCGCAGGCGGTGCCAGTGCCGCCACCGCAGACGCAGCGTCGCTTGCCAGGATTTTTACGCAGGTAACCGTGGTCAACACATCTGACCTGCAGTTCGGCACAATCGTCACGGCCGCAGCACCTTCGGTGGTGGATGTATCGACAGCGGGCATGCGGACCTGCGGGGCAGGGCTTTCCTGCCTCGGTGCCACATCAGCAGCCGATTTCGTGATCGGCGGGTCTTCGGGGCAGGTCACCACCATTTCGGTGCCGCCTTCGGTCACGCTCACCTCCGGCACGGATACGATGCTGGCGCTGCTCAACCCCACGTCCGGGCTGGTGACGCTGGTATCCAACACGGGCAGCTTTTCCATCGGCGGCACGCTGCTGGTTGGCGGTGGCCAGGCTGAGGGGGATTATAGCGGCAGCTTCACCGCCACGGTGAATTACCAGTAACCCGCAAGATACGGCAGCCCGCGGCGTTTCTTTAGCGCTGCGAACAAGGTTAGCGGAATTTCAACCATATTGGCGCAATGTCGCTCCCTAGTGGCGGCCTGCTCTTTGCGGGCCGTGGTGAAAGGGTGTCACATGCGTTTTGGGGAACTGTGCCGGGCGGTCGCGCTCGGGCTGGGTGTGTTCGGCTGTGCGGGGCTTGCCGCCGCGCAAGGGGCAGGCGATTTGCTGGTGGCCCCTACACGGGTTGTGCTGGATGGCGCGCGCGGCACGGAAGTGATCCTCAACAACATCGGCGCGGCCCCGGCAACCTACCGGATCTCGCTTGAGCTGCGGCGGATGACGCCTGATGGCAAGCTGGAGGATATTGACCCGACCAATGCCAATGCCAAGGAATCAGCCGCGCTGGCGATGATCAGCTATGCGCCGCGCCGGGTGGTGTTGCCGCCCAACCAGCCGCAATCGATCCGCATCGGCATCCGTGCGCCTGAAGGGCTGCCTGATGGCGAATATCGCGCCCATATGCTGTTTCGCGCGATTCCGGATGCCAGACCGGTTGTGCCGGATGCCCGTCCCAAAGACGGCGTGTCGATTGCGCTGACCCCGATTTACGGCGTCACGATTCCCGTGATCATCCGCCGGGGCAGCCTGAGCGTCACAGCCGCGATCAGCGATGCCAAGGTGGCCCCTGGCGAACAGGGAACAGAATTCTCGTTCGCGCTCGCCCGCACCGGCACCCGTTCCACCTATGGGCGGATCCGGGTGACCAAGCCGGGCGTGGAAAAGCCGCTGATCGAAGCGCGGGGAATCGCGGTTTATGCCGAAACCGCGCAGCGCCGGGTGATCTTCCCGGTGGATGCCGCGCTGGCCGCCGCGCTCAAAGGCCCGGCGAAAATCGAATATCTTGAAGATAATGATGCAGGCGGCGGCACGATTGCCGCCATCGACACGGTAATCCGTTAAGGCATAGCGGAAGCCACCCGGAACCCCCCATGCGCGCCGCACGGTCCATATTCAGCCGCGTCCTGATGGGCGCGGCTGCCCTGTTCGGGGCGGCGAACCTGGATTGCGCGCGCGCGGCGGAGGGCTGGCGCGCCAATCCCGATGACGCCCTGCTGTTTGACGTGCGCCTTGGCCAGTACAGGCTGGGTGATGGCGTACGCGGCTATGAAACCCCCACCGGGCCCTGCGTCGATCTGGCTGACACGATCATGGCGCTCGATCTGCCGATCCGTCTCGACAAGAAGTTGCGCCGCGCAACCGGCTGGGCGTTCAGCGAAAGCCGCACGATCCTGATTGATCGCGAAGCCGGAACAGAACAAATCATGAATAAAACCGGCAAGCTGGCCAGCGGCGCAGTATATGACACACCCGAAGGCTGGTGCGTCACCACAAAGACGCTGTCGGGCTGGCTGGGCATCACGCTCAGTGCTGATCAGGCCAATGCGATCCTGGTGATCACCTCCTCCACGAAATTGCCGGTGGAAATGGCGATGGAGCGGCAGGCGCGGGCCTCGCGCGTGGCACAGACCCAGAGTTTTGACCTGAAATCGCTGCCCCACAGCAGCGCGCCGTTCCGTGGCGTGCGGATGCCTTCGGTTGATGCGGTGGTCAGCCTTGGCGGCTTGCGGGATCGTTCGGGCGGAAAGTCGTCCCAACTTAATGGCAGTTACGAACTTTATGCCGCCGGGGAAGTTGGGCCAATTGCGTATAACGCCCGACTGTCCTCCAATCGCAAGGGCGTGCCGGAAAGTTTGCGGCTTCAGGCGTATCGCACGGATCCCGAAGGCAAGCTGCTGGGGCCGCTGCGGGCAACAACCGTGGCAGCGGGCGATGTTGCGGGCGCGACAACCGCGCTTGTCGCGCAATCGGGTGCCGGCCGGGGGGCAATGATCACCAACCGGCCGGTGGAACGCCGCGATGCGTTTGACCGCACCGATTTCCGGGGCGAATTGCCCAGTGGCTGGGATGCCGAACTGTACCGGAACGGCCAGTTGCTGGCCTTTGCCACCAACCGGGCGGACGGGCGTTACGAATTTCTCGATGTGCCGCTGCTTTATGGGCAGAACCGCTTTGAAGTGGTGCTCTACGGCCCGCAAGGGCAGGTGCGGCGCGAACAAAAGGCCGTGCCGGTGGGGCTGGACAGCATCACCCCGCGCAAGACATTCTATTGGGCAGGCATAGACCAGGAGGGCCGCGATCTGATCGGGCTGGGCGGGGCCACCCGCTACGGGCGGCAGGGCTGGCGCGGCGCGTTCGGGCTGGAACGCGGCTTTGACGCGAAAACATCGCTTTCCGCCTATCTGCACAGCCTGGTGCTGGAGGATCAGGAGCGACGAAATTATGGCGAACTGGCGCTCAGGCGCGCAGTTGGCCCAACTCTTGTGGAGCTTTCGGGGGCCTATAGCAGCGGCGGCGGAACGGCGCTGCGCGCGCAGATGCTGGGCGAGCTGAAAGGCACCTATTTCAGCCTTGAATCGATCAACGCGATGGGCGGGTTCCGTTCGGATCGCATCCTGAAGGATGTCACCGGGCTGCACACGCTGTCAGTCGATCAGAGCCTGACCCTGGGCCGCACGATCGTGCCGGTGCATTTCGATACGCGCTACACCACGCGCAGCACCGGGAATAACAGCCTTGATGCCACGGCGCGCGCGTCGCTGGGCTTCGGGCGCATGTCGCTGACCGGATCGCTGGACTGGCGCAGCGAACAGAGGCGCGGCGGCCCGTCTGCTCCCGATGACGTCACAGCGTCGCTGCTCGCCAATGCCCGGTTCGGGAAAGTGCGGCTCCGCGGCGAGACGCGCTACCGGCTGTCCCCGCATGCGGGGCTGGAAAGCAGCACGCTGATCGCGGAATGGTCGGCCGGCGGGGACGGTGTGGATCGCGGCAATGACTGGCGGGCGGAAATCGGCTATGACCGGCCCCTGCATCGCGGACGGCTGGGCTTTGGCTATATCCGCCGCTTCAAGAAGCTGGCGCTGACTGCCTCGGTAGAGGCGGCAACCGACGGGTCGCTGGCAGGCGGGCTCAATCTGGCGTTCAGCCTTGGCCCCGATCCCCGGGGTTCGGGCGGCATCCGCATGACATCCGACCGGCAGGCCACACAGGGCCAGGTGGCAGCGCTTGTCTGGCGCGATCTGAACGGGGATGGCGTGCGTCAGGCGGATGAACCGGTGGAAGAGGATGTCCAGCTTGCCGCCGGGCGGGTGCCGGTGCGTGATGCGACGGATGCGGGCGGGGAAGTGGTGATCGACGGGCTGGAACCCTTCCAGCCGGTGCTGATTAGTGTGGATGGGTCTTCGCTGCCCGATCCGCTGGTTCAGCCTGCCTCTCCGGGCATGGTCGTCACCCCCCGTCCGGGTGTGGCGGTGCGGATTGAACTGCCCTTGGTCAGCGCGGGGGAAATTGATGGCACGCTGGTGCGCAGTGGTGGCAGTGCGATGGAAGGCGTCGATCTTGAACTGCTGGACGCCGAAGGCCGGGTCGCGGCGAAAACGCGCAGCGAATTTGACGGCTTCTTCCTGTTCGAAGGCGTTCCCTATGGCCGCTACACGGTGCGTGTCGCCAAACTGTCTGCCGATGCGGCGCGGCTGGAAACCGCGCTCGGCGGAGCCGCCGTGGTGGGCGGCAAGACACCCACTGTCCATCTGGGCACTGTGGCGGCCCAGCCCGCCAATCTGCGAACCGCAGGCCCCTGACGACAAGCCGTGTTGCCTTGATCCCGCCCCCGGCGCAGGATCGCGTCTTTCAACAACGGAGACATGGCTTGGCGTGAATTTTCGGTCTTACCGTCATTCCGGCGAACGCCGGAATCTCTCTTCCCCTTTGACGCCATCATCGTGATTGCGCGGAGGTTAAAGTGAGATTCCGGCTTTCGCCGGAATGACGGGCTGTCGGGATCGTGGAAAATCACGTTGAACCACTCTTCAGCAAGACAGGGAGATTGTCATGCGCCGGAAACTTGTTGCCCTTGCTTTGGGGTTGTTCCTGTCGGGAAGTGCGCTGGCGCAGGTGCCTGTCGCTGATCTGGCCAAGCCGCCCGCAGACGCGCGCCATTTCATCATCCAGTCCACCGGCGGCAAGCATGGCGATTCCTGGAGCTGGGTGACAGCGGATGGCACGCGCAGGGGCCGCGAAAGCATGAACCTGCGGGGGCAGGTGTGGGAGATTGATTATAGCGGAAAGCCGGATGCACACGGCACGCCGGTTTCCCTCACGATTCGCGGGGTGACCCCGCAAGGCGATGCCAGCGAGACGTTCAGCATCACCGATGGCAAGGCCGTCTGGAAAAGCCCGGTGGATGCCGGGAGCGCGGCGTTTTCCGGCTCTGCTTTCTACGCCACGTTTGGCGGGCCGGTGGATACCACCGCCTGGCCCGTCGAGCAGCTGCTCGCCAGCCCTGACAAGACTCTGACGCTGCTGCCCGGCGGCAAGGTGCGCGCAGAAAAGCTGACGAGCATGGATGTGGGTGAAGGGGCCGCGAAGCAGAGCATTGATCTCTGGTCGGTTACCGGATTTGGCACCTCGCCCTTCCCGGTCTGGGCAGACAAGCAGGGCCGCTTCTTTGCGACGACCGGTGTCATCGGATGGCTGCCTGAAGCTTATGCTGGCGATATGGTCAGGATGCAGGCAGTGCAGGCCAGGGCAATGGCCGCCCAGGCCCCGGCGTTGGTCAAGGCGCTGGTCAAGACGCCCGCCGGGCCCGTGGCGTTCACCAATGTCCGCCTGTTTGACGCCGATTCGCTGCGCTTTGCCGAGGGGCAGACCGTGGTGGTCAGCAAAGGGCTGATCATAGCTATCGGCCCGGCCGCCACCGTAAAGCCGCCGCGCGGCGCACAGATCATCGACGGGCGCGGCAAGACTCTGGTGCCGGGCCTGTGGGATTGCCACATGCATGTGGGGGATGATTATACCGGCCCGTCCGAACTGTCGCTGGGTGTCACGTCAGTGCGGGATCCCGGCAACAACAATGCGCTGACCATTGACCGGCGAACGCGGGCGGCGGCGGGCCAGTTGCTGATGCCCCATGTCTATGCGTCGTCGCTGATTGACGGAAAGGGGCCGAACACCGCGCAGGTGGCAAGCGTGGCAACCAGCCAGGACGAAGCCATTGCGCTTGTCCGCAAGGCCAAGGCGGATGGCTTTGTCGGCGTAAAATTCTACGGCACCTTCAATCCGGCCTGGCTTCCCGCCACGCTTGCCGAAGCGCACCGGCTGGGCCTCCACGTCCACGGCCATATCCCCGCCGGCATCCGCCCGATGCAGGCCATTCGCGATGGCTATGACGAAATCACCCATATCAACTGGGTGATGATGCAGGCTATGCCGGACAGCGTGTTGCCCGTGGATAATGGCATCATGCGCTTTGAAGGGCCGGGGCGTTATGCCAAGGATGTCGATCTGGACGGCCCCGTGATGCGAGAAATGATCAGCACAATGGCGCAGAGGAAAATCTATCGCGATCCGACGATGGTGGCCTTTGAGGGGCTGTATGTCCCTGAAAACGGTGAACTTTCAGATTCCTATGCGCCCTTTGTCGGCACGCTGCCGCCTTCGAGCGAACGCGGGTTCAAAAGCGGTGGCTTTGCTGTGCCCAAGGATCTGACGCGCGCGGATTACCGGGCCAGTTGGGCCAAGATGGTGGCGCTGCTGGGCAAGATGCACAAGGCCGGCGTGCCGATTGTCGCCGGCACGGACGGTTCGGGGATCGAGATCATCCATGAACTGGAAATCTATGTCGCGGCGGGCTTCACCCCGGCAGAAGCGCTGGCGGCGGCCACCATTGTCCCTGCCCGGCTGGTGGGGGCAGACAAGCGCACAGGATCAATCAGGGTGGGCAAGACTGCCGATCTGGTGCTGGTCGAAGGCGATCCGTCAAAACGGATCGGCGATCTGCGCCAGACACGGGTGGTGATGCTGGACGGCAAGCTGCTTGATGCCGATGCGCTGCGGAATGCGGCCGGGTTTTCGGCGCGGCCGAAATAGGGGTGCGTTTGTCAGGGGGACTGTCCCTTCAGGGACTGTCGCCTTTCTGGGAATGGGGACAGTCCCTGAAGGGACAGTCCCCGGCTGGTGCCTGCATATCCGGTGATGACGGTCGCACCCCCTGCCCGCGCTATCGCTTGGGAGTTTTCGCGAAAATCGTCCCCAGGACGATTTTTTGCGCGAAAACTGGTGCGGCCAAGAAGACTCGAACTTCCACGGGCTTTCGCCCACAACGACCTCAACGTTGCGCGTCTACCAGTTCCGCCATGGCCGC
>JANOAJ010000037.1:0-2711 GCA_031411035.1 Sphingomonadales bacterium | reverse complement strand
TCGCCGAGGTCGAGGTGCTCGCCTTCACTCCGTTCGGTGTGGAAAACCTTCTCGAGATGATCGCCATGGAACGCGACCATCATATCTGACATCGCTACGGCCTTCACCGGATGGATACGTTCAAGCGACCGTCAGATCTGCCCTGAGGCCAAAAAAAGATCGACGATAGGCGTTTGGGCTCAAGGCCGTCTGAGAGCCCTTATGAACTTTGAAAACAATTCTCCCTGCGACGAGATCTGCAGCTTGGCATAAACGTTGCGACGGTGGATGCGTACGGTGCCCGAAGCAATGCCGAGAATCTCTCCGATCGCCTGAGCGGAGTTACCCTTCAGCGTGTGTTCGACGACCTCGCGTTCCCGTGGTGTTAACGTACCCTGACCAAAACTGGCAAAGGATTCCTCAACCCCCTTTGTCTCGTCTCCGCTAAAGCTGGTTCGAGTCAGATCCGGCAGACTTCCCCAATGCTTACGCGCAGCGGCAATCACTAATGGTGTCATGTTTTGCAGGCTGCGCATCTCGCGGGCGCTAAAAGTCTTTTCGGCCCGCATCAGCGAAACAACAATTGTTGTTGAAGGAGCGAGTTCAATGAAAATGCCAATTTCCTCTGCCAATCCTGTCTGGGCGTAATAGTTGCGATAGTATTCGCCCTGATAGAACCGGTCAGGTGCCAGATCGCGCATTCGATACAAACCCTGTGCAACAGGGCGTTTGGCGGCACGGAAAAATGGATCCAAAAGATAGGGCCCTTCAAGATAGTCGGTCACGAATATCTTGCGCTTGCTGACCGGAAAGTCGTCGAAAAGGTCTACAGGGCGGGCCGCATCGCCATACCCGAATATCACCGTATAGCTGTAAGACACCGTCAAGCGCAGCAAGTCCGCAAGTGCCGCCGGGAAGCCCTTGGTTCCGACCGCGTCGATGAGAAGACCGGCTTTTGTAAAGAGTTCCGCTTGATTCATGTGCAGTGCTCAGGTCGTCGCTATGCTTTTTGAGGTATATACAATGAAAAGCCATTTGCCTAGGATTTAGCTCAGTTCAATGCATAGGCACGGATGGGCGGATGGCCGAGCAAGATGATCCGATCGCGGAATTGCGGAATGCGTCAAAGCATTACGGCGCGGTCATCGCTGCCGACAATGTTTCCCTGACGATCCATCGCGGCGAGTTCCTGTCGTTGCTCGGCCCGTCCGGCTGCGGCAAGACCACGGCACTGCGGATGTTGGCGGGGTTTGAGGTTCCCACCTCGGGCGATGTGCTGCTGGACGGGCAACGGGTGAACGACCTGCCGCCCTATCGCCGCCCGATCAATATGGTGTTTCAACACTACGCCCTGTTTCCGCATCTGACCGTGTTCGACAACATCGCCTATGGCTTGCGTCAGCAGCGCCCGCGCCTGCAAAAATCCGAGATCGTCTGCGCGGTCGATAAGGCTCTAGAGACCGTGCGCCTGCCCGGCTATGGCAAGCGGCGGATCTACGAGATGTCTGGCGGCCAGCAGCAGCGCGTGGCCTTGGCGCGTGCCATTGTCAACGAACCCAAGATTTTGTTGCTCGACGAGCCTATGGCCGCTTTGGACAAAAAGCTGCGCCGCGACATGCAGATCGAGCTGCAAACCCTGCAACGCCAACTTGGCATTACCTTCGTTCTGGACACCCATGATCAGGAGGAGGCGCTGTCGATGTCGGATCGCATCTGTGTGATGCAGGGCGGCAAAATCGTTCAGATCGGCTCGCCCCGCGCGCTTTATGACAGTCCCAACACCCGCTATGTTGCGGATTTCGTGGGCAAGACGAACTTCTTCGACGGTGTCGTCGCGGCAACCAACGACAGTTGCCAGATTCGTGTTGCTGGCTTGACCCTTTCCGCCGCTGCCCCGCGAGTCTTGGCCACTGGACAAACCGCGTCACTTTGTCTGCGGCCCGAACAAATCACTTTGCACCGCAGCCAGACGCCAGATCACCGCATCGCTGTGCCGGTTACGATCGCCGCACGCATTTTTCTTGGCGAGCATACCGAATACCTAGTCAAAAATACCGAGCTTGGCGGATTTCTTGTGCTGGTTCCGCGCCAAGCCGAAGCTGTCGAAGGTGCCTTTGAACTGGGGCAAATGGCGCTGGCAAGTTGGTGTGATGGGGTCGGCCTGATCCTTGGGAATGACTGAAAGCATAACAAAAAAACCAAACTGGGAGAATGAAAATGACAGACCGTAATGACTTCATATCTCGTGAAAAGTTTATGGCAGAACTGATGCGCTATAAGAAAGGCTCGGTTTCGCGCCGCCACTTTCTGGGCGTGACAGGTTTGGGGCTTGCGACATCGGTGCTCGGTTCGACGCTGGCGCGGCAAGCGATGGCACAGGCGAATATCGGCGACCGGGTGGTGCTTGCCAGTTGGCCAAACTACCACGACCCGGCGGATTTCGACAGCTTCAAGGCGGCAACCGGTGCAGCCGTCGATCTGAACGTGTTTGGCTCGAACGAAGAGATGCTGGCCAAGCTTCAGGCAGGTGGCACCGGCTGGGACGTTTTTGTGCCCACCAACTACACGATCAGCACCTATGTCGAATTGGGTCTGATTGAGCCGTTGGACATGTCGAAGATCCCCAACTACGACGCTGCTGCCTTCGATCCCCGCTTTGCCGGGCCTGGCACCGTTGATGGCAAGATCTATGCGGTCTCAAAAGATTGGGGCACCACCGGGATGGCCACCAA
>JANOAJ010000036.1:0-14247 GCA_031411035.1 Sphingomonadales bacterium | reverse complement strand
CTCCGGTCCGAACAGCGCCGACACAATGATCGGCGCGCTCAAATCTCGACCTGGCTGCCCAGTTCAACAACGCGGTTGGTGGGCAGGCGGAAGAACTCCATCGCGCTTTCAGCGTTTCTGAGCATCCATGAGAAGAGCTTTTCGCGCCAGATCGCCATCCCGGGCCGTGACGAAGGCAGCAACGTCTGCCGGGCCAGGAAGAAGCTGGTGTCGATCATCTTGAACGCCGGGCCGCACCGGGTGATCTTGCCAAGCGCGGCGGGCACATTGGGTTCTTCCATAAAGCCGTATTTCAGCACCATCCGGTGGAAACCCTGCCCCAGATCATCGATATGGCAACGCTTTTCCTCGTCCACAAACGGCATGTCGGCAATCTTGATCGTCAGCAGCACAACCCGTTCATGCAGCACCTTGTTGTGCTTCAGATTGTGCAGCAGCGCATGCGGCACCCCGTCTGCCGAAGATGTCATGAAGACAGCCGTTCCCGGCACGCGCGTGGCCGAAGCGGCGGCCGAACTGACGAACACCTTGATCGGCATCGCGGCTTCGCGCATCCGTTCCATCATCAGCTTGCGCCCGCGCGCCCAGGTGGTGAGCAAAGTGAAGACGATCAACCCGATCAGCAGCGGGAACCAGCCGCCATCGGGGATCTTGGTGAGGTTGGAAGCCAGATAGGCCGTATCCACGGTGAAGAACAGCGCCAGCACCACCACGGACAGCAGCCGGTTCCAGTTCCACAGGCTGAACAGCACCACCGCGAGCAGGCAGGTATCAATAAATACCGCCCCCGTCACCGCGATGCCATAGGCCGCGCCAAGGTTGCTGGATGTGCGGAAGGTCAGCACAAGCAGCAAAACCATGAACATCAGGGCCCAGTTGATAAAGGGAATATAGATCTGCCCCGCCGCACTTTCACTGGTGTGCTGGATGCGCATCCTGGGAATGAAGCCAAGCTGGATCGCCTGCTGGGTAAGCGAGAACGCGCCGGAGATCACGGCCTGGCTGGCAATGATCGACGCAAAGATTGCCAGGATAACCAGTGGCAGACGGATCGATTCGGGCGCCAGCAGGAAGAAAGGGTTCTGAATCGCTGCCGGATTGGCGACGATCATTGCCCCCTGCCCCAGATAATTGAGCATCAGCGCGGGCATGACAAACCACAGCCAGGACAGGCCAATGGGGCGACGCCCGAAATGCCCCATATCGGCATAGAGCGCTTCTGCGCCAGTGATCGCCAGCACAACCGAGCCGAGCGCCAGAAACGCCCGGTGCGGATCAGACAGGAAGAACTGGATCGCATACCAGGGATTAAGCGCCCAGATAATCGAGGGATTCCCCACAATCTGGATCGATCCGAGGATCGCGATGCAGACAAAATAGGTGATCATGATCGGGCCGAACAGCGCCCCGACCGTGCCCGTGCCCCGCGACTGGATGGCAAACAGGCCGAACAATATCCCCACCGAAAGCGGCACGACGAAGGGCGCGAAGCCGGAACTCACCACCTCAAGCCCTTCGGAGGCAGACAGGACCGACATGGCCGGTGTAATCATGCTGTCGCCATAGAAAAGCGCTGTGGCGAACACGCCAAGCAGCACAATCGGCGCCGTCCACCGCGCGCCTTCGGACTTGCGGTTGATGAGGGCCAGCAGGGCAAGGCTGCCGCCTTCCCCCTTATTGTCCGCACGCATGATGATGCCGACATATTTGATCGTCACCACAATCATCATCGACCAGAAAATCAGGCTGAGCACGCCATAAATGTGCGGCTGATCCACATCCAGCCGGTGGTGGCCCATAAAGGTTTCGCGAAAGGCGTAGATGGGGCTGGTGCCAATATCGCCGTAAACAATGCCGACAGCACCGATCACAAGCTTGTAGAGCGGCCCCTGTGCGTGGCCATGCCCTTGTTCTTCTTCATGCGTTTCAGCATTGGCGACAGAATCGCTCACAGGCAGCCCAGACTTTGGTTCGAATTTCGGTCCATACCCCGACCGTTCCCTTTTGCCCCGATTTTCGCGCGCCCTATCATAGCGGAAACGGCCCGGCAAACCCTGATAGAGCATTGGACTCTTGTTATCGCAAATCGTAATATAATTGCGCTGTCCGCTAAAGGAGCTTGACGATGAAGATTGGCGTCCCGAAGGAAATCAAGAACCATGAATATCGCGTTGGTTTGACGCCGGCTTCAGTGGCAGAACTGGCTGCCGCAGGACATACCATATACGTCGAAACGATGGCCGGCATGGGCATTGATTTCAGTGACGCGGACTATGTGGACGCAGGCGCGACCATCCTTCCCTCGCCAGCCGCCGTGTTCGAAACGGCGGAAATGATCGTCAAGGTCAAGGAACCCCAGCCTTCTGAAATCGCGATGCTCCGTCCGCATCACTTGCTGTTCACCTATCTCCACCTTGCGGCGGACAAGCCTCAGGCGGAAGGGCTGATGGCGTCCGGCGCCACCTGCATTGCCTATGAAACCGTCACGTCGCGCACAGGGTCATTGCCTTTGCTCAAGCCCATGTCTGAAGTGGCGGGGCGGATGTCGATCCAGGTGGGTGCTCATTATCTGGAGAAGGAACAAGGCGGACGCGGCGTCTTGCTGGGCGGCGTGCCCGGCGTCGCCCCTGCGCGCGTGGCCATTCTTGGCGGCGGTGTGGCCGGCGTGAATGCGGCGCAAATGGCCGTCGGCCAGCGCGCGGACGTGACGATTTACGATATCAACAATGAACGGCTTGCAGAACTGGACATGTTCTTCGGCAGCCAGATCAAGACAGCCTATGCCTCCAAGGCCGCGATTGCCGCCGCAGTCAGCCGGGCGCATCTGGTTATTGGTGCCGTGCTGGTTCCCGGCGCCGCAGCGCCCAAGCTGGTGACGCGCGAGATGCTGAAAACGATGAAGCGCGGTTCGGTGCTGGTGGATATCGCCATTGATCAGGGCGGCTGCTTCGAAACCAGCCACGCCACCACGCATAGTGATCCGGTGTTCGTGGAAGAAGGCGTGATCCATTATTGCGTGGCGAACATGCCAGGTGCCGTGGCCCGCACATCGGCCTTTGCCCTTAACAACGCCACTCTGCCCTTTGCCCTGAAGCTCGCCAATCTGGGCGCCGTGGCCGCAATGAAGGCTGATCCGCATCTGGCCAACGGTCTGAATGTGGCGGGCGGGAAAATACGGCACAAAGCGGTTGCGGAAGCGCTGGATCTGCCCTTTGCCGAATAGCGAGGTCTGAGACCAGCTTGACAGGCCTGGCAGTGCTGCCATTCTCCCAACATACGAATATTTGGGGGAAAAATGGCAGGGGGCCAAACCGGAGCCGCTGTAGCGGCTGAACTTGATCGCGCCTTTGGGGCCCCCATGTTGACACTGGTTGGCGTCGGCGCTGTCATTGGCGCGGGGATATTCGTCATCACCGGCCAGGCGGCAGCGCTGTATGCAGGCCCCGCCGTCATCCTGAGCTTCGTGATCGCGGCCATAGCCTGCGCTTTCGCCGCGCTCTGCTATGCCGAGATGGGGGCGATGATCCCGTCTTCGGGTTCCGCATACAGCTTTGCCGACGCAGCGTTCGGGCGAAAGGTCGGCTGGATGATCGGTTGGGCGCTGATCGCGGAATATCTCTTCGCGATGGGCGCTATCGGCATTGGCTGGTCAGCCTATATGCAGGGATTTGTCGGCGACTACGGAATTGTCCTCCCGGCGCGCTGGGCGCATTCTCCCCTTGCCTTGAGCGCATCCGGGTTCACGGCGACCGGCGCGACCGCCAACATCCCGGCAATGGTGATCATTGCTCTGGCAACCCTTGCCAATCTGTTGGGAACGCGCCGCTCAGCCGGGTTGAATGCTGTGATCGTCCTGCTCAAGGTATCGGCCGTTATCCTCTTTATCGTCTTTGGACTGCTCCACGCCAATCCGGCCCATTGGACACCATTTCTGCCCGAACGCAGTCCAGGGCCGGACGGAGCGATGGCTTACGGCATCTCGGGCGTGGTGCAGGCAGCCGGCGTGATCTTCTTTGCCTATCTGGGCTTTGACTCCCTGACGACTGCCGCGCAGGAAACGCGCAATCCCCAACGAACCCTGCCAATTGCCATTCTCTCCACGCTCGTCATCACCACGATCCTGTATATGGGCGTTGCCAGAGCGATGACGGGGCTGGCAGACTATCGGACGCTGAACAGTGAAGCGCCGCTTTCGACAGCACTTGCCGCCGCAGGCCCGTCGCTTGCATGGCTCAAATCCTATCTCGGGCTGTCTGTAATGATCGGGTTGTGGGCCGGCTTGTGGACGGTGTTGTTCGCGCTGTCCCGCATGCTCATGAGCCTTGCCCTCGGCAGGCTGCTTCCCGCCGGACTCGCGGTTGTGGAACCGGTGCGGCGTGTGCCGCGGAATGCCGTGCTGCTCTCGGGGGGCGTCGGCATGCTTGTGGCCGGCTTCCTGCCCGTCAGCCTGATCGGCGAACTGATCTCCACGGGCACGCTTCTGGCGTTTGCCACTGTCTGCGCGGCGGTCATCCGGTTGCGCTTCACACGGCCTGACGCGGCGCGATTCTTCCGGGTCCCTCTGTGGAAGGTTGTCGCGCCGCTGGGCATCCTATCGAGCCTGTTCCTGCTGGGCGGCATGGGCGTTTTCGCGGTCGCCCGGATATTGCTGTGGCAAGCCGTGGGCGCGCTGGTGCTGTTTCTGGCCGCCCCGTCGCCCGCCAGAGCAAGCCACTGACACAAGGACTAACGCTCTACCTTCACGCCGATCCACAGGGTCCGGGGCGTGCCGAGATCCATTGAACCGGCGACGTTGCGCGTCACCACGCGGGCATCAAAGACGTTCTCCGCCCGCGCCACCAACGCCACGCCGCGCGCCACGGGCAGACGCGCCACCGCATCGGCGGTAAACGCATCGGGCAGCACGTCGGTTTGCAGATCATCCTCGAACTGCTTCGCCACATAATGGAGCGTGGCCGACAGCGACGGGCCGGATTGCGGCGCCCAGGCAAATGTCGCACTGGCAGCGTGCCGGGGCGACTGGGCAGGCGCGAAACCATTGAACGCCTGCCCCGGTGCCCTGACCGTGCTGTGGCTATAGGCGTAGGACGCCGAGAGGCGCACATCACCCAGCGCCGCCTGCGCCGTCAGTTCCACTCCCTTGGCCACAATCGCATCGACGTTGCGGCGCTGGCGCAGATTGGCGCCGATGGTGACATTGGCAATAGCGTTGTCCAGACGGTTGTAGAACGCGGTGAGGCCCAGGGTGATGCCTTCTGCCGGCGTCACATCAAATCCGGCCTCAGCGCCCTTGAGCTTTTCAAGTCCCAGCGCTGCATTGGCCTGCGTCGTCACCGGAAAGACCGTGAAAGGCCGGTAGAGTTCGTTGAGCGTGGGCAGGCGGAAGCCGGTATAGCCCGCGCCACGCAGGGCCAGAACAGGGCTGAGCCTGGCCAGCGCGCCTGCTCGCCCACTCACTTCCCAGCCATTCCGGTCTGCAAAGCGGTTGTTGACGGTCAGCGCGCCTGCCGGGTTTTGGGACTGGAAGAAGCCATTGGTGATGGTCCAGCGATCCGCCCGCACCCCGCCGGTCAGCACCAGTGACCCGAGCGTCCAGTCATCCTCGGCAAACAGGCCGGTCGTGCTGCTATGCCCCCCTGCCGTGCGCCGCGCGGTAAGCGCGCCAGTCGTGGCATTGAAGGCATCTTCAAACATCCGCCCGCTTGACGCGCGCGTATCCGCACCAAGGCGCAGGACATGATCGTCCCCCACTGGCGGTCGCACCTCAATCTTGCCGCCAAGGCCCGTGGACGGGGTGTTGCGCTGATCAAGCGATTTGCGGAACGTGGTCGCGCTGATCACCACGTTGGAGAAATTGCGCGCCTGCACATAGGCGAGCGCATCCACTTGCCAGTGCCCGCGCGAGACGAAGCGGATGCTGGCATCCTGGCCTTCGCTATGGCTGTCTGCCCCGGCGAAGCGCAACGTGCGATCATCATCGAAAACCAGCCCGCGAAACTGGACTTCCGCCGTGCCTGAAAGCGGTGCCACCGCGCGCAGGCCGGTTGACCAACTGTCATAGGCGGCAGGCACTGTCGCCGCCGTGCGTTGCGCCTTTGGCGTGGTCTGGAAACCATCGCCGCGATCCCAGCGGCCCGACAGGCTGGCAAAGCCGCTGCCGAGCGACGGCGAAAGACTGGCGGAGAGTTCGGTGGCATCGTGACTGCCATAAAAGGCACTGCCGCTGACCAGAGGCAAATCCGCCTTGCCTGCGCTCGCCATTTCGATCGTGCCCGCGACAGCGCCCGCCCCGAAGGCTCCCAGCCCGCCGCCGCGCTGAACGCGAACGAGCGCCAGCCGTTCCGGCGTGATCGCGCTGAAGGGGATATAGCCAAAGAAGGGATCCGCCAGCGGCACACCATCCAGCAACACCAATGTGCGGCTGGAGGCATTGCCGCCCAGCGCCCGCAGTGTTGCCCCTTGCGCGGACGGATTGGCCGAGCGGCTGTCCGAACGGCGGAATTGCTGGAAGCCCGCCACATCGGCCAGCACAGTCTCAATCCGGTCTGACGCAGTGCCCGTCAGCCGGTCCCGCGTGATCGCCACGCTGCCATAGGCCGGGGTGCCGGGGGGCAGCGGCAGGCCGGCACCCATGACAACGATTTCGGCAGGCGCGTCATCGGCGTGGGCGGGGGTGGAGATCACAAAGGCCGAAGCCAGGAGAGTCCAAGCAATCCGACTGTCCGAGCGAAGTCGAGGACCGCCGCCGAGCGAAGTCGAGGCCGAACGCCCGAAATTCTCGCCTTCGCTCGAATGCGCCCCTCGACTTCGCTCGGGCAGTCGGGAGATGCTGTAGATAGGGGAGTTCACCCCACCAACTCCGCCGCTTCCGCCGGCGCCAGCATCCGCGCCTTCCGCCAGCCGCCCTGCCAGTAATAGCCCAGCGACATCAGGAAGGATGAGGTCGCGCCGATCGAGAAGGCCCACCAGATGGCATCCGCCCCGAAACGGGGATGAAAGACGAAGCCAATCGCAAAGCGCACGCCAATTGCCGAAATGATCAGGAAAATCAGCGGCATGATCACCGCGCCATTGGCCCGCACAACCGATACCAGCACCATCGACAGGCCCATGAAGATGGTGCTCCAGCCCACGATCAGGTTCATATGCTCACCAATCGGGATGGCGCGGCTGTCCCCGGCCAGGAACAGCCGCATCAGGGGTGCCACTGCCAGCGTGATCGCCAGCACCAGCACGGCCGTCATCGCGAAGTTGATCCCCATCCCGGCCCATGTCACCCGGTCCAGCCGATCCCATTTGCCCGCCCCGATATTCTGCGCAGCCATCGCGCTGACCGCACTGCCCACGGCCACGGCTGGCATCTGCGCATAGCTCCACAACTGGTTCATCACCCCGAACGCGGCGGTTGTATCCACGCCTTCGCGGTTGATCAGCCCGATCATCACCAGCGAGGAACCGGCCATGACGATCATCGACAGGCCCATCGGGAATCCTTTGGCCAGGATCGGTTTTACAAGGTCGCGGTGCGGCCGCAGATAGCCCAGTTCCGCGCCGCGCAGGCGGATAGGCAGATCCTTGCGGTAAATCTTGACGAACAGGAAGGTGATGCTGACCAGCCCGGCGATCAGGGTTGCCAGCGCGGAACCCGCAATCCCCATTGCCGGGATCGGCCCCAGCCCCAGAATGAAGACCGGATTGAGCCCCGCATCCAGCGCGACATTGAGGATGGTGTTCCACAGGGGCGTCACTGAATCCCCGACCCCGCGCAATGCGGAAGCCAGCAGAATCCCGACGAAGGAGAACGGCATGCCCAGAAAAATCACCCGCAAATAGCTGAGCGCAAGCGGATAGGCATCGGGCGGCGTGGCGAGCAGGTGGAGCAGGTTCGGCGCAAAAATCCAGCCGAGCGTGGCCGTGGCGACACCCGCAATGATGAACATGCCCAGCGCCGCGCCCAGCGTGCGCCGCACCCCGTCAATATCCCGCCTGCCCGCCGCCTGCCCGATCAGGATCGTGGTGGACATCGCGAAACCAAAGAGCGACGCGAACATCAGGAACATCACCATCGTGGCGTTGGATGTGGCCGCCAGCGCCTTTTCCCCCAGAAACCGCCCGATCCAGATCGCGTTGACCGAACCATTCATTGACTGGAGGATATTCACGCCAAGCGACGGCAGGGCGAAGAGGAACAGCGTTTTGGTGACCGGGCCGCTCGTCAGATCACGCTGCCCGGCACGCGGGGCCGGGGCTTCGGCGGGAAGATCCAGATCAGCCATTTACCGCACCACCCCGGACTGCGCAGAGCCAGGTTTTTCGCATCTGCAACATCCCCCGTTTTCCGCCATTTCCAAATCCCAAAATCCCTAAGGTCACGCAAAGGTCTCGCCTGAAGAGAAACGCAAATGCATGACCTTGCTGCACCGCACAATTTATCTGTTCACTTAGCAGGATATTTCCTACAACGCAAGCATCGCAAGACGGTAGCCATTCTGTCCGCCATCACCCCAACCGTGCCAGCGCCGCTGCCAGCCGATCAGCCTCCGCCACCTTTTCCGCATGATCCGCACGCGCCTTTTCCACGGCTTCGGGCTTGGCCTTTTCCACAAAGGCCGGATTGTTGAGGCGGCCTGCGAGGGAATCGCGTTCTTTGGTGATGGCTTCGATGGCTTTGGTCAGGCGGGTGCGTTCGGCGTCGAGATCAATCGCCCCTTCCAGCGGCACCACCAGTGTGGCCAGCGGCACAGCGACCCGCATCGCGGCACCCGCGGGCGCTGCATCGGGGTATTTCACGTCCAGACGCCCCACCCGCGCCAGCAGCGGCGCGCCACCGGCAAGATATTTGCCGATAATCGGCGCACTATCTGCCACATAGGCCGTCAGGCGCTGGCCAGGCGCAATGCCCGCATCATTCTTGGCGCCGCGAACCGCCGAAATGGTATCCACGATCCAGCGCACTTCATCGCGTGCATCACAATCAATCGCCGCATCGGGCTGTGGCCACTTGGCGTGGATGAGCATGTGCGCCCCACGATCCCCCATCGAAGCCCAGAGTTCTTCGGTAATAAAGGGCATGAACGGGTGGAGCATCACCAGAATCTGGTCAAACACCCAGCCGGCAACCAGTTTGGACTCCGCATCCATCTCGCCCTTTTCGCCATCGACGAACGCGGGCTTGATCAGTTCCAGATACCAGTCGCAGAAAGTGCCCCAGGCGAAGTGATAGATCGCGTCGGCCATCGCATCGAAGCGCAGATCGGTGATCGCCTGATCGAGCCTGGCAAGTGTTTCCACCACCTCGCCGATGATCCAGCGGTTGACGGCCAGTTCTGCTGCCGGGGCCGCGACTGATGTGCTCGCGCCGACGCCATTGGCCTGGCAGAAGCGCGCGGCGTTCCACAGCTTGGTGGCGAAGTTGCGATAGCCCTCGACGCGCTTTTCATCGAGCTTGATATCGCGGCCCTGGCTTTCCATCGCGGTCAGCGTGAAGCGCAGAGCATCCGCGCCATATTGGTCAATCAGCCCCAGCGGATCGACCGTATTGCCCTTGGATTTGGACATTTTGGAGCCGTCTGCGGCACGCACAAGACCGTGCAGATACAGCGTCTTCCACGGCACGTCCTTCATGAAGTGCAGCCCCTGCATCGCCATCCGCGCATCCCAGAAGAACAGGATGTCAAACCCGGAAATCAGCACATCATTGGGGTAATGGCGGGATAGCAGGGAACCGGGGACTGTCCCTTCAGGGACTGTCCCCGCGTCACCCGGCCAGCCCAGCGTGCCAAAGGGCCACAGTGCGGAGGAGAACCAGGTGTCGAGGACGTCGGGATCACGCGCCAGGCTGACGCCCTCGCCTGCCAGAGCCTGCGCCGCCGCTTCATCCTCCGCCACGAAAACATGACCGTCAGTGTCAAACCATGCCGGAATCTGGTGCCCCCACCACAATTGCCGCGACACGCACCAGGGCTGGATATTTTCCATCCAGTTGAAATACGTCTTCTCCCAGCTCTGCGGCACAACCTTGATCGCTCCGCTGCGCACGGCCTCGATCGCGGGCCTGGCAAGGGTTTCCGCGTCCACATACCATTGATCGGTCAGCCAGGGTTCGATCACCACGCCGGAGCGGTCGCCGAACGGCGTCTGGATCACGCGATCCTCGACCTTTTCGAGCAAGCCCGCCGCGTCGATCCGTTCCACCACTTGTCTGCGTGCGTCGGCGACGCTCAGCCCGAGCAGATCCTCCGGGATCAGGCCGTCCGCCGTTTGCACCAGCTTCGCTTCGGCATCGAGCATGTTGAGCATCTCGCCAGCCTTGAACCCGGCGCGCTTGCCCACTTCAAAGTCATTGAAATCATGCCCCGGCGTGATCTTTACAGCGCCTGAACCCAGTTCCGGATCGGCGTGCTCATCCGCGACAATCGGGATCAGCCGCCCGGTGATCGGCAGCTTCACCATCGTGCCGACCAGCGCCTTGTAGCGCGCGTCCTCCGGGTTCACCGCCACCGCCATATCCGCGAGCATCGTTTCAGGCCGCGTGGTGGCGACCGAAATAAAGCCGCTGCCATCCGCCAGCGGATATTTGAAATGCCAGAACTTGCCATTGACCTCGACCGTTTCCACCTCAAGATCGGAAATGGCGGTTTTCAGGCCCGGATCCCAGTTCACCAGCCTTTTGTCGCGGTAGAGCAGGCCCTGATTGTAGAGATCGACAAACACCTTGATGACGGCCCTGGAGAAGCCTGCATCCATCGTGAAGCGTTCATTGGCCCAATCGCAGCTTGCACCCAGACGGCGCAACTGGCGGGTGATCGTGCCGCCGCTTTCGGCCTTCCATTCCCACACCTTGTCGATGAATGCATCGCGGGTGAAATCGGTGCGCTTCTGCTGGCGCTCATTCATCTGCCGCTCGACCACCATCTGCGTCGCGATCCCGGCATGATCGGTACCCACCACCCACAGGGCATCCTTGCCCTGCAACCGCGCGTGGCGAATGAGAATATCCTGCAACGTGTTGTCCAGCGCATGGCCAATATGCAGGCTGCCCGTCACATTGGGCGGCGGCATGACAATCGTATAAGGCACCGCATCAGGCCGCGCCGGGCGGAACGCGCCCGTGCTTTCCCAATGGGCATACCATTTGGCTTCAATAGCGGCAGGATCGAATGTTTTGGGTAGTTCGGACATAGTGCGGTGCGCCATAGCGAGGATGGCGAAAGGGTCAAATCGCCAATCGGAAATCCGGCATGAGTTTGTCCAACAGGGTTTCAGGCAAATTGCCCAAAAACAGGCTAACGCTGTCCTCACCTTCGCTCGTCTTACTGGCGACCAGTTCGGGTTCGTCCGCCGAGTTATCGAAAACCCAAGCGCGATCCGCCGAGCCGAAAAACCAAGGCATCTGGTCAAACGAGCGAGCCCGCCGTTCCCTCACCTTGTCTGGTGGCACGTCATGCCCACCCTTAGCCACCCGCGCGCGTATTCGTTCGAGCTGCAGTTCCACGCTTCCGACATAGACATAAACAAAGCATATCTCGAAATCATGCGCTTTGGCTTTTTCCACCAGACGTCGATATTTGGGTGACGAGAGAACGGTTTCCACGCCGATGGTCTGATGCACCTCAATTGACTTATCGAGCCATGCTTCGATCCGCTGGACGGCGGCCAGATTGGCGGCAAGCAAATCCAGATTTTCTGCATCTTTCAGGCGCACCGTCAGCAAATCGGGATTGATGATCCATACCGAACCATCCAAGCCCATCACATCTCCGCGTCCATAAGCGGTGCTCTTGCCGCAACCATTTGGTCCGGCGACTATCCATAACCGGGGACGCTCGGCTCCCTTCGACGCCAATTACTTGACGTCCAGACCTAGCGCCTTGTTTTCAGCCCGCGCGCGCCGGACATTGGCCCGAAAGGAAGAGAGGAAATCCGCTGTGAAAGTCGGAGCATTGGGATCAAGAATGCGGATACGGATATTCTTGCCATCCGGCCCTACCGCAGTGCGGTAACGCGGCCTGGCAGGCTTTCCGATGTCAATCTTATCAACAATCCTGATTTCCGGTTTCGTCGCCATACGCTGATCCTTTGGACAGAAAGATACGCTTCCTGCCGGGGTTATCAACCCCTACCGCCCGGAAATCCGCGCGATTTCCTTTGCGACCATGCCTTCCACAATCTCGGGCAGGCGTGCGTCCAGCCAGTCCTTGAGCATCGGACGAAGCATCTCGCTGACCATGCCTTCAAGCGTATCCGTGCCATGCACCGCCGGTTTGACGACAAGTGCGGAAAGCGATTCGAGCGCGGAGCGGCTGGCCGCCGCCGTCACTTGCGAGACAATTTCCGGCGCTGCGGGAGCGGGCGTCGGCACAACAGGTGCCACTGACACCGGTGCCGCGACGGGCTCCGGCGCGGGCGCTGCCGCAGGTGCAACCGGCGGTGTCATGATTTCGTCTGAGGCCATTTCGGTCAACTCCAGAACATCATCCTCCCGGCGCGGACCTTCGGCAAGTACAGCCACCGAATTGCCCAGTTCATCATGGGTCGGATCCCGGGAAATCGTCCGGCGCGGGCGCGGTGCGGACAGGGATTTCTCTCCATCCTCAGCGATGATCTTTTTGATCGACGAGAGGATTTCCTCCATCGTCGGCTCGTTGCTGATATCGCCCATGACCCGTGATTCGCCTTCCACGCGTTAACTGTCTCTATTTGGGACTTATTGCGGGTGTTTGTGCCGGTGTGTCAACCGTGCGCGTCGCGACCGGCTTGGGATCAGGAATACTGCCCCAATCCCAGATGTTGTGACGCACCTTGCGATAGTTGGTTTCGGGATCATACAGCACGCCGCCATCAAGCCCCAGATCGCGGGCTTCCGCATCGCCCATCGCGGCCAGCAGCGAGAAACCCGCGACATAGGCATTGCGCCGCGCCGAGACGAGTTGCACTTGCGCGTTCAGCAATTCCTGTTCGGCATTGAGGATATCGAGAATGGTGCGATTGCCCACGCTGTTCTCTGCCTTGACCCCTTCGAGTGACAGCGACGCTGCCGCGACGGCCGATTCGGAGGAAATGATCACGGCATTGGAGGCCCGCCAGCTTGCATAGGCCGTGCGTGTCTGCGCGATCGCCACGCGTTCGGCCTGAATGACCTGCTCGATTGCCTGGCCGGAACGCTCCTTGGCCTGGCGCACCTGCGCGGAGGGTGCCCCCCCCTGGTACAGCGGCAGGGTCAATTGCACGCCCGCCGCGGCATTCTGCGCCGTTTGCGACTGGTTGAAGCCGACGCCAAGGCTGGGCAGCGTGTTGAGGAAGTTGGCGTAGCTCTTGCTGCCGACCGCCGAGATCTTGGGCAACCGGCTGGCATTGGCCACCGCGATATCATAACGGGCCGCATCGGCGTTCTTCTTCGCGGCAAGCAGATCGGGATTGTCATCCAGCGCCTTGGCAACCGCCGTATCGGGCGAATCGGGAAGGCCGGGAAGCACCGGCGGCTGTTCCAGCGCCAGCGGTTCTGATCCGACGAGCTGGACATATCGTTCGCGGCTGCCGATCAACTGGGCTTCGGCGCTTTCATAATTGCTCTGCGCCAGCGCCAGCCGCGATTCGGACTGGGCAATATCGGTGCGCGTAAGATCCCCCACTTCGAACCGATCGCGCGTGGCTTGCAAATTTGTTTTGAGGACCGCGACTTGCTTGGCATTCAGACCAAGGATCGCCTCATCCCGGATAACGTCCATATACGCGCCGACAACGGCGCTGAACAGGCTGGCTTCGGTGCCACGCAGATTGGCCTGTCCCGAATCGACGCGGGCGTCCGCAGCGCGCACCGAATTCTTGACCGCGCCGCCAAGATAGAGCGGCACATCGAGATCCGCACGCACGCCAAGCTGACGGAGCGGCGTGCCCGAATTCGAGCGTTCGAAATTTTCGGAATAGCTGCCCGACAGGTCAACACCCGGCAGACCGCGCGCGCGCGCGATCGGCACATTTTCGTCATTGGCCCGCTGGCCCGCCCGCGCGCCGGTGATAATCGGATTGGTCGCATAGGCTTTCTGCAACGCTTCGCGCAATGTTTCCGCATTCGCGGACGACGCCATCGCGGCCAGCGCTACCACGGAAATTCCAAACCTTGCCAGTTGCTTGCGCATCACAATTCTTTCAGAATGTGAACCCCGCAGGCTTTTCAAAACCCGGCAGGATCACAGTTTCAACATCGGCGAAAGGCACCATGCCCACAGTATCGCCAGCCCGAACGCC
>JANOAJ010000035.1:0-14153 GCA_031411035.1 Sphingomonadales bacterium | reverse complement strand
CGCCGCTGCCACATAAGGCAGCGATGCCATGAACCCGGTCTTGATGAAGCTCATGCCCCGTTCGTCGACCAGATAGCTCGGGAACCAGGTGAGAAAGAAAACCAGCGTGGAATTGCTGCAGAACTGGCCAAGCGAGGCCCCTGCAATCTGGCGGGTGGCGAGCAGTTTGCCCACCTTGGCCCAACTGAATTCGACCGTAGCCGTTCCGCCTGCGAAGCCGCCTCCGGCAGCAATCAGGTCAAGCTCCGCCTGATTGACGGACCGGCTCTCCTGCGGATCACGATACAGGGCGTGGAAGACGAAGGCGAAGGCAATGCCGATCACGCCGACGATGAAGAAAAGCGAGCGCCAGCCATGCATGGCCAAAATCCAGCTCAGCAGCGGGATCAGGAATCCCAGCCCGATATATTCCCCGACCGTATAGACGCCGGTAGCCTTGGCCCTTTCATTCTGGGGAAACCAGGTGGAAAGGATACGGCTGTTTGCAGGGAAGCAGGGCGCTTCGGCAACGCCCAGCGCCAGGCGCGCGCCGAGCAGCCCGCCGACGCTGCTCATCAAGCCATGCACCAGCGTTGCCAAAGACCAGAGCCCCAGCGAAAGCGCATAGGTAAGCCGCGTTCCCAGCCGGTCGATCACCATCCCGCCGGGAATCTGGGCAAAGGCATAGGTCCAGGAGAAAGCGGAAAAGATCAGTCCCATCACCTCGGGCGAAATATGCAGTTCGGCGACCAGCGCCGGCTTGGCAACGCCCATGACCGAGCGATCCAGATAGTTGATCATGGTGGCCGCACTGATCAGTGCGAGGATGCCCAGTCGGGCGCGTGTGGGTTTCATCTGGATGTTCCCTTAGTCTCTGGGGCGTCCGCCCGTGGCCGGACGCGGCACCGGCGCTGCGCTCAGCAAATCCATCGTCCTGTAGTGCGGCCAGTCGATCACTGCCTTGTCCGTCCCCAGCCGCATCACTCTGGGATGTTTCGGATCAAAGGCGGGCCAGTCCGGTGATGGCACGCCTGTGCGGGCAAAGGCGACCAGCATGTTCGACATGGTTTCCGCCAGTGCCAGGTCGTCCGCTTCCCAGTTCCGCGTCGTCCGGAACAGGTTCAGCGCACCCAGCGTCTGGAACCAGTAGGGGACGTCACCAGTGTGATAGGCACCCACAATCGCCGGATCATGATCACTGAAGATGATGCCCGGCGCATAGGGCTGGCGACGCGTGAACTGCCAGGCATAGGCCGGGGCCTCTCCGGATTGCGCCTGCGCACGGGCCCAGTTCACCATCTGCCGACCAACAGAGGCGTCCCGCTGCAGGTCTGCGACCGCGCGGAAAACATCAGTATCGGCCTTGACCCGATAGGCTTTGAGCACAGCATCGGCTGTCGCGGGGAAAGTCTTGCGCACAAGCGCCTCATAATCCGCGACCGTATTGACCGGGCCGAAATTGGAAAAGGCCTCATCGCGTGTATTACCCAACATCACTGGCACGTCGCTTTGCTGGCGGCTGGCAAAAACGTCCTGCGGGCTTCCGGTCAAAACCTTGCCGTCAATTGTGATCGGATCGCGCGCGACCGAGGCGGCAACGGCCATCACCCGGTCACCGCTCATATCCCGCATGGCTTCAATGCCATCGGCACCAAGCGCTTTTTGCAAATCCACACCTTGCTCTTCGGCCCGCGCAAGGGGGTTGGGTGCCAGCAGTTCACCAAAGGGGCTTCCGCTCATGCCGATAATCTTGTGGAACAATCCCTTGGCCAGCGGGCTTTGCTGCAGCAGCGCGACCGACATGGATCCTGCCGATTGCCCCGCGATGGTAACGTTGTCAGGATCGCCGCCAAATGCCGCGATATTGCGCTTTACCCATTGCAGCGCCGCAATCTGATCCATCAGGCCGTAATTGCCCGAAGCGCCGCCTCCTTCCCTGGTGAGATCCGGGTGCGCCAGAAAGCCCATCGCACCCACGCGATAGGCCAGGTTGACGCGCACCACGCCTTTTGCCGCAAGCGCCGCCCCGTCATAATTCGCCATGCTGGCGGAGCCGACGTTGAACCCGCCACCATAAATCCAGACGACAACCGGCAATTTCCCGCCCGATCCCGGCGCCCAGATATTGAGATAGAGACAATCCTCGCTCGTCGCCTCATTGCCGAAATAATGGTTCATCGTGCGGTTGCGCAGCGGCTGAAGGCACATCGGCGCCGCGCGGTCTGCGTGATAGACGCCCTCCCACCTTGTCGCGGGCTGCGGGGCCTTCCAGCGCAGATCGCGCACCGGCGGCGCGGCAAAGGGCACGCCCAGCCAGATGCGCACACCAGAGGGCAGCAAATTGCCCGCCAGCTGGCCGCTTTCGACAGTGACCGTTTGGGCAAAGGCAGGTGTGGCGAGCGCCAGTGTCGCCAATGCGAACAGCGCCTTCACTTGACCGGCACGCCCAACTGCTTGTGGAAGAAGTCAAATGTGGCATTGACGGCCTTCAGCGTAGCAGCCCGCGTCTCAGCCGGGGTTCGGCCAACAAAGCTGTGATCAACATCAGGGATATACAGGCTTTCAACGTGCATTCCCGCTGCCTTCATGCGCACTTCGGCATCATGAGACTGGGAAACATCGACCGTCTTGTCCGTCTCTCCGTGGATCAGCAGAAACGGCGGATCCTTCGCATCGATATAGGAAACCGGGCTGACGCGCCGCACCTTTTCCGGATCGCACGGGCCTGCGCAGCCGAGCAACCTCTGCCCCGCACCATCGCCGCCGGGGCGCGCCATCATCGGCGCGAAATCGAAAACGCCATACCAGGTTACTGCGGCCTGGACGCATTCGGAACCGGCCGGGGCAGGCGCAACATCAAGGCTCGCATCACCACAGGAAAGCGCCGCAAGCGCGGTCAGATGGCCGCCCGCCGAGCCGCCCCACACGCCTGTCCGACTGGAATCTATGCCATATTTCGCGGCATTGCCTTTCAGGAAACGCAGCGCCGCCCGCGCGTCCTGCAGTTGCGCCGGAAAAGCGGCTTCGCCGGACAACCGGTATTCGAGACTCGCCACGACAAAGCCTTCGGCCGCAAGGCTCGCCAGCACTTTGGGAAAGTCGGCAAGCGCGCCGGAATGGCGGGTGTGCCCGCTCGTCCAGCCGCCGCCGTGAATGTAAAGGATCAGCGGCTTTGGCGTGGCTGGCCTGGCGGGCATGTAGATGTCAACGATCATCGGCCGGTAACCGGGAATGGTGGCATAGGTGACGTCAGCCAACCCGGTGACGCCGCCCGGAAAATGACTCACCCGATCGGGATAGTGATCGACGAGATCGGGCTGATCATGGGTGGGGAAAACCCGGGACTTCGCCGATACCGGCGCGGAGGCGAACACCATGAAGGCCATCGCGCCTGAAAGCATTGCCAGCGTCAACCCTTTATGGGCCATCATCACTCTCCCGTATGTTTGAACTGTTTCGTACACGGCTAACAGAAACGGGAGACGTTGAAAAGGGTGCTGCGGCTATTTCTTCACCCAGCCCAGAATCATGTCCACAACCTGGCCTTTGCGCTTGGCCAGAGCCTTGGGTGCACCAATGTCGCGGTTGAAAATCGTGGAGAAGGTATAGCGGTTCGATACGTTGAAAACGCACAGGGCACTGATCGACATGTGCAGATCGACAGGATCAATGTCTTCGTGGAAAACCCCTTCGGCAACGCCCTTGTCGATAATCTTCTGCAGCGAGGAGATCACCATCCTGTTGCGGTCCTTGATCCCTTTTACATGCTTGAGATGCGCGGCGCGGTGGATGTTCTCGTTGATCACCAGACGCGCGAATTCAGGATGGCTTGTCTGATAGTCGAATGATTGCTCGATATGCGCGCGCATTGCATCTTCAGCGGGAAGCGACTCGAAATCAGCGGCCATCTCCCGCTCGCGAATTCCCGCATAGGATCGTTCAAGCACCGCCCGGTACAACTCATCCTTTCCGCCGAAATAATAATAGATCATGCGTTTGGAAGACGCCGTCTTTTCCGCGATCTCGTCGATCCGGGCACCATCCAGCCCCTTGTCGGCAAATTCGCGCGCCGCGACTTCAAGAATGTTGTTGCGCGTCTCATCGGCATCATTGTGACGGGTGGGGGCAGCAGGCATGGGGCTGGTTCTGGCCAAGACTCTCTCCTGTTCGAACTGGTTACGGTAAGGCGGTTACACCAAAATCGTGCAATGGCATCGCCTATCATCGATCAATTTCAACGGCAATCTCAACAGGACAGCACTGGCATGGGCAAGCCTTGTCAGACTCGCCACGACCCGCCCCCATCATCCCTGAACCGCGCTTGAGAGGCCAGACGGATAACGGCATTGGCGGCGCCATAGGCATCGTAGCCGCGCCGCTCGACCACTTCGAAAAAGACCCGCTTGGCGAACGCACGGCTGTAGAACTGGAAATATTCGGCTTGCCCATCCCGGTCATATAGAATGTTGAGCGCAGCCATCCGTTCGATCAGCACATCATCCAGCCTGAAACGCGCCTGAAGGTCGTCATAATAGTTGCGCGAAATCTCCAGCATGGCGAGGCCGTTTGCTTTCGACGCTTCGGCCGCGGCAAACACATCTGCTGTTTCGAACGCGATGTGCTGCACGCCCGCCCCCATGTAATTCTGGATGAAGCGCGCTGACAGAGTCTGGGATGCCATTGATCCGTTGAGCGTCACCCGGAACGCCTTGCCGGGCGATTCCACGGCCTGGCTCTGCACCAGGCCCAGCGTATCGGCGATTTCGACCTGGGGCGTCTTGGTCACGTCAAACAGCGCGACATAGTAGAGCAACCAGCTCAGAAACTCCTCATACTGCATGGTCTGGGCAATGTGATCGATGCGCATCAGGCCGATGGCCCGCGCGGTCCCTTCGTCCACAGCCTCCGGAAATTCATGCTGCCACATCTCCGCCTCGGTGCCATCTTCCACGAAATAGATCAGGCTGCCGCCCACGCCGCGCACTGACGGGATCTGCATCTCGTCCGGCCCCACCGACTGTTCGAACTTCCCGATGTCCAGCCTTGTCGCGCGCGCAATGGCCGCCGCAACGCCTGTGACCCGCAATCCGATCGCGCAGACGGATGCGCCGTGCACAACATCAAAGCTGTGGGAGAATCCCTCCGGCTCGCAATTGATGACAATGCTGATCCCCCCCTGCTGCCAGCGCGTAACATTCTTGCTGCGATGGCGCGCTGATGGCGCAAACCCCAGCGCAGCGAGCATCGCGCCAAGTGCATCCGCTTCCTCATCGCTTGCCGCGAATTCGATGAATTCCACGCCCTTCACCTCAACGCGCGGCGGCATGGAAGGCGCGACAGATGCGCGACCACGGGCCGCGACAAGATCATCCATCAACTGCAGGGATCGGTAGCCGTCAACCGCCACGCCTGAAGCAGACCCTGCCCGGAACCTGTCGTTGAAGATTTCGAGCGACCAATATCCGCCATAGCCGATCCGATGGATGGCTTCGGCAAAGTCCGTAAGCGGGAAATCACCCTGACCCGGCATGTTCCGGAAATGGCGGCTCCAGCTAAGATGATCCATGTCCAGCAGCGGTGCATCAGCAATCTGGACGAGGAAGAGTTTCTCCGCCCGGATATCACCAATGCTGGCGCTGGGGATCTTTCGGGAAAGCGAATGGAAACTGTCGAGGATCAGCCCGATATTGGGATGATCCACATCGCGCACCAAACTCCACGCATCCCGGTGATCCCAGATGTGGCGCGCCCAGGCCAGCCCTTCATAACCAACGCGCATCTGGCGTTTCGCCGCGCGCGCGCCCAGTTCGGACAGATCGTCGATCATCCGCATCCGGTCATCAGATGCCAGCGGCGAACAATTGGAGCAGAGCAGGATCAGATCAACGCCCAGTTCTGCCATCACGTCGAACTTGCGTTCCATGCGGTCAAAGGCGCGTATCCGGTATTCAGCCGGCATTCCTTCCAGATCCCGGAAGGGCTGGAACAGAGTGCATTCCATGCCAAGATCCCGGATAATCCTGCCCACATCACGCGGACTTCCGGGGAAAGAGAGCAGATCGTTTTCAAAAATCTCGACGCCGTCAAACCCGGCATCGGCAACCGCGCGGAGTTTACCTTCAAGCGTCCCGCTGATGGATACGGTGGCGATAGACGTTTTCATTTCCCGGCCTCTTCGATGTGAGGCCAGTAGTTATTGCACTAGTTCGTACATAACACAATCCGGAGGTCGGCACGACGGCTGCGCGTGCCGATTTTCATCACGGTTTGTGTTCCGCCAGTGGCTGGCCCTGATGGAGATAGGCGGGCGCTTCGATCAGGATGAAGGCGATCCGGGTCGGCTTGTCGCTGGTGTTGCGCCAGAGATGATTGGTGCCCCGCTGGATGATGATGCCGCCTTCGCGCACGGTCCGCCTGGCCCCGTCCTCAAGTTCGAGTTCGATCTCGCCGGAAAGCACGATTCCGTAATCGATACTGTTGGTGCGGTGCATCGGGCTTTCCTTGCCCGGCAACATGTCCACAATCCGGATGACCGATCCCTGATTGAGCGTCAGCCCCGCATCGCGCAGCCGCCCGTCGGTTTCGTCATTGTTATCCGCAGGAACCGTCTCTGTCGTCCAGATAAGGAGGAAAGACGCATCGCCGGAAGGAATCATCTTCGTCGGCGTCACATCCTCAGACGTGAAAACGGCACGACCATTGGCGTCATGCCCGGTGACGACACGCTGGACAGCAGGCAGGCCGGAATCGGAAAGGCCGCTCATGGCCTTACCACCGTCTGTTCGAGGGTGCCAAAGGGTGCCGTGCCATCGGCCAGCACGGCCTGCATCCGGACCGTATCGCCGTAGCGCATGAATTCGGTCTTTGGCGCGCCTTCATCGACGATTTCGATTCCCCGGCGCTCCGCGATGCAGGACGAACCAATCTCCCGGTAATTTTCGTTGGACACGGTGCCCGAACCGATCACAGTTCCCGCCACAAGGCTGCGCGTGCGGGCGGCATGGGCCACCAGTTCATGAAAACCATGCCCCATCGGTTCGCCATTTGCGGCGCCGAAGCGCTTGCCGTTCCAGTCCACCAGCAAATCAAGGCACACCCGGCCACCGCGCCACTGATCCCCCAGTTCATCGGGCGTGACAGCAAATGCCGCCATGCCGCAGGGCGGTTTGGCCTGAACCCAGCCAAAGCCCGTTTTCATTTCCGGCCCGGCCAGCACGCGCAACGACCAGTCGTTGATCTGGACGATCAGGCGGATATGCGGCATCGCGTCTTCAGCCGATATGCCCATTGGCACCGCATCCGTGATGATCCCGAATTCGCCCTCAAAATCGATGCCGAACGACTCATCGGGCATCGGCACATCATCGGTCGGGCCGTAGAATTTGTCGGATACACCCTGATACATCAGGGGCAGCCCGGCTTTGACCGGCGTGATCCCGAATACCTTGTCCATCAGTTCGCCGTGTGAGGCGAAGGCAGAGCCATCGAGCCACTGCCAGGCGCGCGGCATTGGCGCCGCCAGTCGGGCAGCATCGAGTGCGTGGGGGAAATCCGCAATTGCGGCGAGCCCGGGCGCAACGGCGTCCCAATCCTCCATCGCTGCCTGCAAGGTCGCGACCGGAGCATCGGCATAATGGCGACCATCGGGCGATACGACGATCAACTGTCCGTCCGGTGATCCGTTGCGCAAGGTTGCAAGTCTCATAACTTCCCCATCCTGAAAAATCCCACCCTGCCCTAACCCCAAGCGCCCCCGGCCTGCAAAGGGATAGAGTGGATAGCAGCCAACGATAATTTGGATTGGTCGATCCCTGGCACGTGATGCAGGAGGATCGCAAACCCGGTTCCGGGGCGATCACATATCGGAGGGCAGGCATGGCCGAATGGCTGAAGCGCGGGGCAACCGCAGAAACCAGGGCAGATAACGACCGCAAGGTGCGCGATTCGGTGGAAGCCATATTGGCGGACATCGAAGCGCGGGGCGATGCGGCAGTGCGTGAGCTTTCGGTCCGGTTTGATGGCTGGGATCGGGAAAGCTATCGCCTCAGTCCCGGCGAAATCCAGGCGTGCATCGACCAGCTTACCGGGCAGGATCTCAAAGACATTGAATTCGCACAGAGCCAGGTGCGCAACTTCGCCCGGATCCAGCGCGATTCGATGAAGGATGTCGAAGTGGAAACGCTGCCCGGCGTGGTGCTGGGCCACAAGCATCTGCCACTCAACGCGGCGGGATGCTATGTGCCGGGCGGCAAATATCCGCTGCTCGCTTCAGCCCATATGTCCGTGATTACGGCCAAGGTGGCAGGCGTGCCGCGCGTGGTGACATGCGCGCCGCCCTTCAAGGGAAAGCCCGCCCCGGCCATCGTCGCGGCGCAGGCTATGGCGGGCGCGGACGAAATTTACTGTCTTGGCGGAATTCAGGCCGTGGCGGGCATGGGCATCGGCACGCAGAGCATCGCGCCGGTCGATATCCTTGTCGGCCCCGGCAATGCCTTTGTGGCAGAGGCCAAGCGCCAGTTGTTCGGCCGCGTCGGGATTGATCTGTTCGCCGGGCCGACCGAGACGCTGGTCATCTGTGACGAGATTGGCTGCGATGGGGAACTGGCCGCCACCGACTTGCTGGGTCAGGCCGAACATGGCCCGGATTCGCCTGCCATTCTGCTGACCACCAGCCGCCAGCTGGCCGAGGAGACGATGCGCGAAGTCGAACGGCTGCTCACCATTCTGCCGACAGCGGATATTGCGCGGCGTGCCTGGGAGAATTTCGGCGAAGTGATCCTCGCCGCTGACGATGCCGAAATGGTGCGGATCGCCGACGAGATCGCTTCCGAGCATGTTCAGGTGATGACGCGCGACCCGGATTATTTCCTGACGCACATGACCAATTATGGCGCGCTGTTCCTCGGCAACCGCACCAATGTATCTTACGGCGACAAGGTGATCGGCACCAACCATACGCTTCCCACCAAAAAAGCGGCGCGCTACACGGGCGGGCTGTGGGTTGGCAAATTCATCAAGACCTGCACCTACCAGCGCATCCTGACCGACGAGGCGAGCACGATGATCGGCGAATATTGCAGCCGCCTGTGTGCGCTCGAAGGCTTTGCCGGGCATGGCGAGCAAGCCAATATCCGCGTGCGGCGCTTTGGCGGGAAGAATGTGCCCTATGCCGGCAAGGCGGCAGCATGAATGGTAGGGACTCGGTGGCGAGCGGGACGTTCTGCTGCAACTCGTCATTCCGGCGAAGGCCGGAATCCCACTTTCTTTCTCTGGCAGATGCGACAACCGAGAAAAGCGGGATTCCGGCCTTCGCCGGAATGACGCAAGGCGGCAGCATGAAAATTCCTCTTGACATTTATAACCCATTTGGATATATTAAAACATGTTCGAACATCGCTCTTTCTCATTGTTGATATTCCGGTGACGCTTCCTGTCACCCCGTCCTTCCGGCTTGAAGGCAAGCGTGCGGTCGTGACCGGCGCTGGCCGGGGGATTGGCCTTGCGGCGGCGGCGGCCCTTGCACAGGCAGGTGCGGAGGTTACGCTGGTGGCGCGCACGGCTTCCGAAATTGCGGCAGCGGCGACCGAAATGGGCGGCAAGGCCGCTACACTGGACGTTTCGGACATTGCCGCTGTCAAAGCGTTTTTCGCCGCCCGCCCGGCCTTTCACATCCTTGTCAACAATGCCGGCACCAACCGGCCCAAGCCGATGTGGGAAGTGAGCGAGGAAGATTATGACGCGGTCTATGATCTGAACGTAAAATCCGCTTTCTTTGTGGCGCAAGCCTGTGCGCAGCGGATGATTGCGGAGGGCGCAAGCGGATCAATGATCCATATGGGATCGCAGATGGGCCATGTCGGCGGGCCGAACCGCAGCCTCTATTGCGGTTCAAAATGGGCGCTGGAGGGCATGAACAAAGCCTTCGCGCTTGATCTTGCTGCGCACAATATCCGCAGCAATACCATCGCCCCCACCTTCATCGAAACGCCGCTGACCCGCCCTTATTTCGAAGATGCCGCGTTCAAGGCCGCTGTGCTGAACAAGATCAAGCTGGGGCGCATTGGCCGGGTGGAAGATCTGATGGGAGCGATCCTGTTCCTTGCCTCCGATGCCTCGGCACTGATGACGGGCACCAGCATGATCATCGATGGCGGCTGGACGGCGGACTGATGGCAGACTTCACCTTTCATCACGGCGGTGTTTCCGTTCCCAGCCTTGAGGATGCTATTGGCTGGTATGGTCATGTGCTGGGGTTTGCCGTGGAAAAGCGCTTCTTCATTGAAGCGGCAAACGCCAAGGCCGCAATGATCCGCAAAGGCCCGCTGCGGTTCGAACTGTTTGAAGTGGAAGGCGCTGCCCCCCTGCCCGCAGAACGCCGCCATCCGCCGTCTGACCTGAAGACCCACGGCAACAAGCATGTCGCCTTCCGCGTGGATGATCTTGAGGCGTTTCTGGCTGAGGTGGAGGCCAAAGGCGCAGACATTGCCTTTGTGGTGCGCGAAGCCTTTGGCAAGGGTTGCTTTCTGCGCGATTGTGCGGGCAATCTGATCGAGTTTGTGGAAGAGTGGGACGAATGACAGCGACCTTCAAGGCGATCCCGTCATTCCGGCGTAAGCCGGAATCTCTCTTTCTTCTGAGAGTTCCAGTGCGTGCGCCAGGAAAAGCGGGATTCCGGCTTTCGCCGGAATGACAGAAAGACACGAGCCATGATTTTCACCACCCCGGAAGTGCAAGCCGTATTTGCCGCATATGAAGCGCGGGCCAATGCCGATGAGGCGCGGATGCGGACGCTGGGCATGGCGGGGCTGGCGTTGCGGGATGAATTTCTCCTGCCGGTCGGCGCGGAGGCCGGCGGATTTCTCCACGCCCTGATCCTGGCCAAACGCCCGAAGCGCATCCTCGAACTGGGGACAAGCTATGGCTATTCGACGCTCTTCCTTGCCGATGCAGCCAAAGCCGTGGGTGCCGCCGTCATCACGATGGAACTGGCGGATTACAAACAGACCTTCGCCCGTGACATGCTGGCAAAAGCGGGCCTTGCGGATGTTGTCGAATTCCGCTGCGGAGATGCTGCGGCCCTGATCAACGCCGATCCCGGACCGTTTGATTTCGTCCTGCTGGACATCTGGAAGGAACTCTACCTTCCCTGTTTTGACGCCTTTTATCCCAAGCTGGCGGACGAGGCGATTATCGCGGCAGACAATATGATCTACCCCGAAATGGCCCGCGCCGACGTGCGGCTCTATCGCGCGGCGGCGCAGGCCAAAGCCGATTTGCAGACAGCGCTGCTGCCCGTTGGTCAGGGGATTGAACTGAGTGTGAAATGGACGGCTGGGAACGGGAAATTGTAAGGCGGCTGTGGTCTGGGCTTTGCCCTCAAGCCGCCAGAAACTGAGGCACATCAATCTCCCCTTCCATCGCGCGGGCCTGCGCAATTTCATAGGCGGTCTGCATACGCAACAGCGTATCCATCTTCACGCCGAACGCCTTTTCGATCCGCAGCGCCATCACCGGAGACAGGCCGGCATGGCCGTTGAGCAAAGTTGAAAGCGCCTGACGCGTCACTCCGAGCGCCAAGGCACCGCTTGTGACCGTCAAACCGTGCGCTTCGATAATCTCCGTGCGGATGAAGTCGCCGATGTGCGGAGGGTTGAGCATGGCCATGATTGCATTCCCTAGTGATAATCTTCCAGATCAAGGATGGTGATCGTGCGCGCCTCATCATCGGCCAGAAACGTCATTCGATAGTTGGCCGTGACGTGCAGGCTCCACCGCGCATCGCTCAATCTATGAACTTTCCAAAGATTCAGCGCGCGCAGTTCGTCGCTATGATCCATCCCTTCGAGGAAGAAGAGTTGCTTGCGGATTTTATCAACAACGCGGCCATCGAGTTTTGATGCGTCGCCTTTTCGGTGGAGGCGCTCCAAACCCTTGTGCCGGAAGCTGACAATTTCCATGCACCAAGACTAGGCGTGAGAATTGTCACCTGTCAAGTGTCACGCGACGAATTCAAATCGCGTGTTCGTCCGCTTCGGTCAGCTTTGCCAGTTCCTCGGACACCGGCCCCTTGGCTTTCCCCACCTTCCGGAACGGCGCGAAGCTGGCGCGGTCGGCATCGAAGGCCATGTCCCAGGGGATATTGTCACCCCGGAAAATGGGCGGCGCATTGTTGGCCCATAGCAGCGAACCGAAGCGGAAATCCCAGGCGCGCGGCACCCAGTTATCGTCCAGATAGTCGGTATCAGCGTGATATTCCGCCTCGCCCGCTTTGCCGGGAATGTCGCAATAATAGTAGATCGCGCTGGAAATGCGGTGGCGGGAAATGCCGCCGGAGCTGTTCATGCTTTCATTCTTCCAGCCCTTTTTCTCCATGATGTTCGCGCCCAGCATCACTTCATCAATGTCATCCATCCCGAACGCAATGTGCATGAATTTGAAATGATCGGGCGCAATCGGCAGATCACAATTCACCCAGAAAATCGAATGATGCTCAAACGTGCCGTCCGCCCGCGCAAAGATGCCGGTGCCCCTGGAGTGATCGGTATAGCGGAAGCCCAGATGGCGTTCGTAAAATTCGAAACTGCCGACATAATCGGGCGAGAAGAAGACGATATGGTTGATCGTCTTGGGGATCGCCTTGTGTCGCCAGATGCGGTGCTGGTTGAAGCGCGGCTGGTGGCCCGGCGTGTTGACCGCGCTTGCTTCGCTCACCACCGGGCGCTTGGCCCAGACACGCAGGGCAATCGGCTGGCCATCGGGGCAGACGCAGCGCACCGTACCGTCCGCGTCACGCGATACCGTCACTTCGGTTGCGAGGCTGGCCGCCATCCGTTCAAGATTTTCCGCCGTATCGACGCCCCACACCGTTTCCTTCGCGCCGTCGCCGGGAAAGGGATCAGGCGATGGCAAGCGCGGATCACCATGCCTGTACAGGATCACACGCGAACCCGACGCGATCTGGAACACGGTTTCGCGGTCATTCGCATCCACCAGCGTCAGGCCGAAATCGCCCCAGAAGCGGGTATGCTCTCCAAGATCAGAGACGCCGAAAACCACGCTCTCAATGCCCAAAATGCTCATGCAAACTCCATCCGTCCAATGGCGATGTGTATGGGCACAATCGGACGAGCGGGAAAACGCATTTTGTGGCGATCCTGCTATCTGCAAAACCGATAGCTGCCCATGTCGCCCTATCGGCGGAATAACAACGTCAGCAGAAACAGCATTGTCCGGAAATCGAGCAACCTCAGCGCCGCCCGCGCTTCGCCGGGCGTTACTTTTGCGACCATCGGCATCGCACCGAATATCTTGCCGCGGATCACAAGATTGTTGCCATCCCGCTCAAACTTGCGAACGGCCATCAGTTCCTTGTCGGTGGCGTCAAGGATCTTCATCACCGGGGGTTTCCTCGCCTCGCTCATTGCACAGCCCTCCCGCAGACCTTGTCATATTCGATGCCCATATCGTCCATCACCTGGATCGCCGTCGCGCGCCCTGCGCCGAACACACCGCCGCCCGGATGCATGAACGGGCCGACCAGATAGAGCCCTTCAATGCCCGGCACGCGGAAGCTGCCCAGATCAGGCGTGGGGCGGTGGCCGACTGTCTGGTACATGAAGGGCGCGCAGCCATGAATGTCGCCCTTGATGAAGCTCGCGGGGGAATCGCGTTCGTGGTCAAGGGGTGAACGCACCAATCTGCCGATGATATTGTCGTCACTAAGGTTGGAGAAGAACAGGCGGTATTGCCGCAGGCTTTCCGCAGCCACGTCATCCTTCACCTGGTCCCAGGCCGCAGGGCCGCCTTCGTGCAGATCATAGGGCGCAAAGGTGACACCGTAAAAGACGCCGCCCCCGGCAGGCGCCCGGCTGGGATCGTTCGCGCTATTGTCCCCGCCCGCGATCAGGCGGCGCGGCGGCACGACGCCCCGGCGGAGATGATCATAATCGAGCAGCATATCGCGCATCGTGTGGGTCTGAAGCAGTTCGGTCATCACCGCCCCCTCCCCTTCGGGCGCGCGCAGCCTGGCCTGTTCCTTCAGCGCCAGGTGCAGCAGGTTGATCGAGAAGGTAGAGGGCGTCACCCGTTCGGCCCGTTCCAGCACAGGTTCTGGGGTTTCAGCGACAAACTTGCGCAGGACAGCGGGGTGGATCGCGCCGATCACGCCATCCTTC
>JANOAJ010000034.1:0-2934 GCA_031411035.1 Sphingomonadales bacterium | reverse complement strand
CCCCATGATATGGTAAATGCTGTCATGCGTCCGTCATGCTATAGCGCAAAAAGGCGCTGGCAACGGCAAAAGGGGAAGTGGTCGATTTATGTATCACCCTGATCTTATCCGCAATCCGGAGGGCTGCCCCGCGCTTGTCCTGAATGCGGACTATACCCCGCTCAGCTATTACCCTCTTTCGCTCTGGCCGTGGCAGAATGCGATCAAGGCTGTGTTTCTGGAACGGGTGGATATTGTCGAGGAATATCAGCGCGAAGTGCACAGCGCCAATTTCACGATGAAGCTGCCTTCGGTGATCGCACTCAAGCAATATGTGCGCCCTTCGCAACATCCCGCTTTCACGCGGTTCAACCTGTTCCTGCGTGACCGGTTCCAGTGCCAGTATTGCGGCAGCATCGCTGATCTGACCTTTGATCATGTCATCCCCCGCTCGCAGGGCGGACGGACAACATGGGAGAATGTGACGACGGCCTGCTCCCCCTGCAATCTGAAGAAGGGGGGGCGGACGCCCAAACAGGCGCATATGCATATCCATATCGCACCGATCCGCCCGACCAGCTGGCAATTGCAGGATCAGGGCCGCAGTTTCCCGCCCAATTACCTCCACCAGAGCTGGCGCGACTGGCTCTATTGGGACATTGAGCTGGAGGCGTGAGCGTTTGTCAGTTCAGCTTTGGCAGCAATTTGCCGAGATAGGCGAGCCGCTGCGAGGGGCGTGGTGCTGTCATTGCCGAATCCAGCGCTGAAAGCGCGGCATATTGCAGCCTGGGGGTGAATGGCTTCCCGTCCGCTGGCGCGCCATCTGGATAGATGAAGCCATGCACCGGCCAGGCCGTTGTTCCCAGATCGCCAAGCGGCGCGAACCAGACGCGCACGGCGCTCCAGTCCCCGTTTTCGGAAACATCCAGCACTTCGACATCGCGTTCGATCTGGCCGCGCGTGCCGTTGATGGGGGACCAGTTGGCGTGGGTGACGGTGATTGTCCGCGCGTCAATGATGCCGCTCACCACCGCAACATGGCCCAGCTGCATCCCGTTGTGCGGAATGAAGGCCAGCACCGCGCCCACCTTGGGCCGCGTGCCGCGCTTGTAGCGACCCTCGGCCTGATCCCACCAGGTATGCGCGTCTCCAAAGATGTTCACGCCGGAAATAGCGCGGGCAAACGGCACGCATTCCCAATGCGCGCGCGGTGCCGGTTCGGGAAAGGTGATGGCGAAGGCCGGGACGCTCAGTCCCGCCAGCAAGGCCGTCGCCAGCAATGTTGCCCCCTTCGCCATACGACGCCTCTGCGGGGGCAGCCGGAAGAATATGGTGAAAAGGCGTGGTTAACAGTGCGCTAACCAGTTGAATGGACAGGATTTTGGGTTGGAACTAGCGGAATTTCTTCAATATGTCCGCCCCACCAGCACCCGTTCCACCGCCGGCTCTCCCGTAAAGAAGCACATTCCCTCTGCAGGGGCGGCATCCATCGGCGCGTTGCGCATGGTGAGTTTCAGGGCTTTGAGCTGCTCGACAATCTTGTCCAGCGCGGCTCCTGTTGGGCGTGCCCATTGGACTTCGACCCAGCCGACCATCTTGTCTTCGCCGCCGGTATAATGTGCGGCGAGATCCGTAACGTCGCGGCGGATATTAGCGTCCAGCCTGGCCTTGGCCTCGGCATAAAGGGCATCCTGAATCTCCACGAGCAGCGCGGAAGCGCCACCAATGAATTCCCCACGCGGCACAAAGGCGGAGGCGAGCTTGCCATCCTCCTTATAGAGCCGGTCACGCCGCAGCACCGCGACATTGCCGCCCGCCACATCGCGCGGGCCGACTTCGATGATCAGCGGCGCGCCTTTCTTCACCCAGTTCCAGCGTTTGTTGCTGGCCTTGATTGCCTTGGTATCGAGCAGCACCCGCACCGGCTCCCCAAAGGCGGACAGTGTGCGCAACTCGCCTGCCACATCGCGGCAATAATCAAGGATCGCCTGATCCTCGTCATTATCCCGCAGCATCGGCACGATCACGATCTGCTGCGGCGCGATCTGGGGCGGGCAGCGCAGGCCGTCATCGTCCCCGTGCGTCATGATGACGCCGCCGATCATCCGGGTGGATGTGCCCCAGCTCGTGGTGTGGCACAGAGCCAGTCCGCCATCCTTGTCCTGATAGCGGATGCCCGCTGCCTCGGCGAAGGTCGTGCCCAGATAGTGCGATGTGCCTGCCTGAAGCGCCTTGCCGTCCTGCATCATCGCTTCGATGCTGTAGGTGGCGTCAGCACCGGGGAAGCGTTCGTTTTCCGGCTTTTCGCCTGCCACCACCGGCATGGCGAGCGGCCCTTGCGCAAAGGCGCGATACATTTCGAGCGCGCGCAGGGTTTCCTCCATCGCGCTGGCCTTGTCAGCGTGCGCGGTATGGCCTTCCTGCCAGAGGAATTCCGACGTGCGCAGGAACATCCGCGTCCGCATTTCCCAGCGGACGACATTGGCCCATTGGTTGGTGAGCATCGGCAGATCGCGCCACGATTGCACCCAACGCGCCATCGCCGCGCCAATCACGGTTTCCGATGTGGGGCGCACAACCAGCGGCTCTTCCAGCTTTGCTTCGGGATCAGGAACAAGCTTGCCATTGCCATCCGCAATCAGCCGGTGATGGGTGACGACCGCCATTTCTTTGGCAAAGCCCTCCACATGATCCGCCTCCTTCTCAAAATAGGAAAGCGGGATGAACAGCGGGAAATAGCAATTCTCCACCCCCGCCAGCTTGATCTGCGCATCCATCAGCTTCTGGATGCGTTCCCAGATGCCGTATCCCCAGGGCTTGATCACCATGCAGCCGCGCACCCCCGATTCCTCGGCCAGATCAGCCTCGGCAATGACTTCCTGATACCAGGCGGAAAAATTCTGGGCGCGGGTGGTGGTAAGGGCGTGTTTCATGGGGTGGGCGATAGCTTGCCAA
>JANOAJ010000033.1:0-8675 GCA_031411035.1 Sphingomonadales bacterium | reverse complement strand
GGTGGCAAGGGCATCGCGGTAGCTGTTGATCACGCCAATGACGATCAGGTGGCAGCGCTGTTTGCCCAGGTGGCGCGTGAGGAGGGGCGGCTGGACATATTGGTCAACAACGCCTTCGCCTTGCCTGAAGACCTGACCGAGCCCAAGGGATTCTGGGAGAAGCCGCTTTCAAACCTGGATATGTTTGAGGTTGGCGTGCGATCCAACTTCGTTGCCGCCTGGCACGCAGCACAGATGATGGTGCCGCAGGGATCCGGCCTGATCGTCGAGATTTCGGGCTATACCGGCGTATCCTATACCTATGGTGTCATCTTCGGCACCTGCAAGTCCGCCGTTGACCGCATGGCGCGGGATATGGCCATCGAGCTTGAACCGCACGGCGTCTGTTCGATCTCGCTGTGGCAGGGGCTGACCATGACCGAGCGGGCCGAACGCAACCTTGCCAATATTCCGGGGTTGAAAGGCGGCGCGGCGACGAGGCTGGAGGACGGCTGCTCGCCCGAACATCCGGGCCGGGTGATTGCGGCCCTTGCTGCCGATCCGGACAATATGCGCCATTCGGGCGGCACGTTCATCACGGCCGAAATGGCGCAGGAATATGGCGTCACCGATATTGACGGGCGAATGATCCCCAGCCTTCGCGAACGGCGCGGAACCCCGCTGTGGAAACCGATCAGGGAGCGTTGATAATGGATGCTGAAAGCCTTGCCCGCATGGAGCGCCTGCTGGACCGGCAGGATATTCTTGATTGCCTCACCCGCTTCAGCCGGGGGCTGGACCGGTTTGACCGGGAGATTTTCCTCTCTGCCTTCCACGACGATGCCATAATCGCGGCTGGCATTTTTGTCGGCGGGCCGGTGACTCTCTACGACTGGGCGTCGGACATGCACGAACAGGGGCAGATTGCGACCCAGCATGCCCTTCTCAATCATAGCTGCGAGATTGATGGCGATACCGCGCACACCGAGACCTATTACCAGTTCGCGGCCCGCAACCGGGATGACAGCAACTGGATCGCGGGCGGACGCTATATCGATCGGCTGGAGCGTCGGGACGGGACGTGGCGGATCGCCATGCGCACCAACAGCATCGAATGGTCAGGCGTTCTGCCGACCATGCCCCTGCCCTTTGCGGACGTGCCAGACATTCACGGCAACGGCGCGCCCGCACGCGACAGCAGCGACCCTTCCTACCAGCGCCCGCTGATCAACAAGCGCGCGCGGAGCATCCCCGCCGGGTTCGAAGATCGGGGATGAGCGCCGCATCATCAAAGTCGCTGCACGGCAAAGTGGCCGTTGTGACCGGTGCCAGCCGCGGCATGGGCAAGGGCATCGCCCTCGCCCTCGCGGAACAGGGGGCAATTGTCTATGTCACTGGCCGGACGGTGACGGCCGGCGCACATCCGCTGCCCGGCACGGTCGGTGAAACAGCGGCGGAATGTGACCGGCGCGGTGGCAAAGGCATTGCGGTGCAAGTCGATCACGCGGACGACGAGCAGATATCCGCGCTGTTTGATCAGGTAGCGCGCGAACAAGGGCGGCTCGACATCCTGGTCAATAACGCGATTGCCATCCCTGACGAACTGACCCGGCCCGGTGGCTTCTGGGAAAAGCCGGTGTCCAACTGGGAGATGTTCGATATTGGCGTGCGCGCCGCGTTCGTCGCGGCACATTACGCAGCAAAGATAATGGTGCCCCAGGCGTCCGGCATGATCGTCGGCATATCGGGCTATGTCGGCGTGACCTATACCTACAGCGCCGTGTTCGGCACAGCCAAGGCCGCGACTGACCGGATGGCGCGCGATATGGCCATTGAGCTCAAGCCCCACAATGTCACCTCGCTCTCCTTGTGGCAGGGCTTCACCCATACCGAACGGGCGCAGGAAAACCTGAAATCGGTGGCCGGCATGGCTTCGCAACTCAACAGCGCGGTGGGCACGTCAGTGGAATTTCCCGGGCGGATCATCGCAGCGCTGGCGGCCGATCCGGATGTGATGCGGCATTCGGGGGGCACCTTCATCGCGGCCGAACTGGCGCGGAATTATGGCGTTGTGGATACAGACGGGCGGACGATCCCGTCTCTGCGGGCAGAGCGCGGCGCACCTCTATGGATGCCGGTATAAAACCGCCCACCCGATAGGATACATTTGTCTTGATTATTGCGCTGCCCCGCGCCAGCGTCAGCAGCAACGGCCCAGACCAGAGAGGATGCCCAAGCGTGTTCAAGCAGATCTGCTTTTTCCGGAAACGCCCGGACATGACCATGGACGAATTCATGGACTATTATGAAAACCAGCATTCCCAACTGTCCAAGCGCATGGGCCGCGCGCCCTCACTGCCCAATGCCCAGCGTTATGTGCGCCGCTATCTTCAACCTGAGAAAAACCCGGTAACCGGCGAAGTGATCGATCCCGGTTTCGATTGCCTGATGGAAATCTGGTGGAACAGCCGCGAGGATTTTGAGAATTCGCAGCGCGTCATCAGCGATCCGGAACGACTGCCCGCGATCAAGGAAGACGAGACGCATCTGTTTGCCTCGCACAGCAATCCCGTATGCAGCGTGATCGAATATGATTCACCGATGGGGCCGAACGGTGAAGCGACACACGTCGAACTGCGGCATGAGGGGTGAAGCGCCACCCGCCAGGCTGAAGATCCAACCCAAGCCACCCCTTTGGCACGTCAGATTTCCGCCCGCGGAAGAAGCCCCCTTGTGATCAGCCGCGTGATGAATCGCGCATAGGCGTCCTGAGCTCCGGTTTCCGATGATGCCTGAACGTCGCCATCGGTCGTCATGCTTTCCATGAAAATCAGCCGCACAATCACTCTCGTGGTGCCATCCACATCTTCGACAGCCAGTTCGGCATCGCGATGCGCGCCTTTCAGCAGATCTCGCAACGGATTGAAGAAATGTTTTTGCGTGGCGGCAAGCATATCGGGCTTGAGTGCCGCAATATAGGCAGGGTTGACGTTCAGCAGGCGCTGGATCGCGCGCGCTTCGGGTGCAGACGTCAGGGCCAGGGCCGCCCGGACATAGTTTAAGAGTTTTTCCTCGATACTGCCGCTGGCATCAAACTCCACGCCATGCGCGCCTTCGAGCAGCCCCCGGATCACAGCAAGGAAGAGATCAGATTTGCTCGAATAGCGCGCATAGACAGATTTACGGGACAGGCCGGCGGCATGAGCGACCGAATTCAGGGTTGCGGCCTCCCCCTGTTCGAGCAGCACCTTGATCGTGGCCTCGCGGATGGCAAGGTCGATCTCTGCAGCCTCTTCCAGTTTCGGACGGCCCTTTTGCCGTGAACCAGATGTGTCATCACCCGCCAAGCGTGCAACCCTTCCTGCTTTTGATCCTGCCAGACTGAACCAAGCGGCCCATATTTGTCGCCAGAATTAAAGATACACTGTTGTGTATTTAATTGCCAGTCGCTATTCTGAGCCCAGTCCACAAAATCGCAGCATCCGAGTCCCAACCCGAATATGTCCAGAAGTCTGCCTGTGCGAATGTCGGTGCCGCTGCTGTTCGGGGCGCTCTCTTCCTGTGCACCTTCTGTACGGCTGAACCAGCCAGATGTGCGCCTGCCCGCCAGTTTCGAAACAGCGCCCGCACCAGCGCCCATTCCCGCCGCGCCGCTCGACACATGGTGGCGCGATTTCCACGACCCGCAATTGACCAGCCTTGTCAGCACAGCACTGGCACGCAGCACGACGATCCGGCTGGCCTATGCGCGGATTGACGAAGCGCGGGCGCAGCGTCGCCAGACACGGGCGGGCACCCTGCCCTCCGGCGGCCTGAGCGGTTCCGCCACCGAACGCGGCAGCGAAGCGGTGTGGGGCAGCGGCGTCAGCCAGAATGGCAGCGAGAGCTATCAGGCGAATTTCAGCCCGAGCTGGGAGATTGATCTGTTTGGCAGACTGGCGACCATCCGCAAGCGCGCCGATCTGGATAATGCTGCCTCCACGCTCGATTTCTACGGTGTCCGCCTCGCCCTGGCAGCAGACGTGGCGACAGCCCTTTTCCGCGCACGGTCACTAGCCGTGCAGCTTGATGACGCGGGCGAGGCCTTGCGGATCGCGCGCGATCTGGCAAAAACCGCTGATCTCGGGCTGGCCCACGGCCTGACATCGGGTCAGGATGTCGCACGACTGCAGGCGAGTGTGGCGAGCAATGCGGCAGAGGTTTCGCGCCTCGCCGCCGCGCTGCAATCCTCCAAACGATCATTGCTGATCCTTGTCGGCACGCCTGACGCCCCGACAGAATCGCTGGAGATCGAACGGATACTGGATGCGCCGCCCGCAGTTCCGGCATTCACGCCAGGGATGCTGCTCACGCGACGCCCGGATGTGCTGGCGGCCGAAATCGACGTGCAGTCGGCAGCGGCCACGGTCAAAATCAGCCGACTGGCGCTCTTTCCCCAGTTCAGTATCCAGGCGGGCGCCGGGCTGTCTGCGACCGGCGGATCAAATTCCGGTGGCACGGGTATCTGGTCACTGATTGCCGGGTTCGCGGCCCCTGTACTCGACCGTGCGCGCTTGCTGGCGGCCATGCGGGTGAGTGAGGCGCGCGGACAGCAGGCCATTATCAGCTATGAACGCGCCGTGCAGACGGCCTTTGGCGAAGCCGAAAATGCGCTGACGAGCGTTGCTGCCGATGAGCGCCGCACGGCTGAGCTTGAACGTGCCGCAAGCAGCGCGCGGACAGCGTTTGATGCAGCCCGCAAAGGCTATGCCGCGGGCCTCACCGATCTCACCACCCTGCTTCAGACCGAACAGACATGGCGGCAAAACCGCTCTGCGTTCAGCAGCGCAAAGGCCGCGCTTCTGGTCGATACCGTGAACGCCATCCGCGCCTTTGGTGGCGGCTGGAATCCGGACGCCCAGACCACACCCGAACAGCAACGCCCAGACACTTCCGGAAATCCATGATGCGCAAATTCTTCCTCCTCCTGCCGCTGATTGGCGGTGTCTCCCTGCTGGCGGGATGCGGCAGCAAGGCCGAGCACAAGGCGGAACTGCCGCCTTTGACGGTGACAGTGGCCCAGGTCTCGTCGCACGGCATTACAGGGGCTATGACCGCATCTGGTCGGCTGCTTCCCCGGGAAGAAGTGGCGGTTGCCGCAGATTTGAGCGGTTATCGCATTTCGCGGGTGCTGGTGGAGGAAGGAACCTTCGTCCATCAGGGACAGGTGCTGGCAGTGCTCGATGAAAGCCTGCTGCGTTCCCAGATTGATCAGGTGCGGGCCTCGCTCACCCAACAGCAGATCGCGGCCGAACAGGCGCGGGATCAGGCGGCGCGGGCCAACGGGCTGGATGGCCAGGGCGTCATTTCCGATGAAGCGATCCAGAATCGCCGCATGGCCGCGCGCTCGGCGCAGGCTTCTGCGCGAGCGACAGGCGCGCAACTCAATGACCTGCTGGTGCGCCGTAGCCATCTTGAAATCCGCGCACCCAGCGACGGCGTGGTGCTGGAACGCGCAGCGCGGCCCGGCGACACGTCCAGTGCGGGCGCGACCCTGTTCCGGCTGGCACGCGGCGGCCTGATTGAACTCTATGCCGAACTTCCCGAAGGCGATGCCGCGCAGGTGGCGCTGGGGGAACCGGCTGAAGTGACGCTCGCTTCGGGCAGCGCGCTGACCGGAAACGTGCGGCTGATCGGCGCGCGGGTTGACGAGAAGACCGGGCTGGTGATCGTGCGGATTGCTCTGCCTCGCACCGGCGAAGCGCGTCAGGGCGGGTTCGCGCAAGCCCGCTTCACCCGCAATGCCAATGTGCTCGCGGTGCCTGAAGCCGCCGTGCAATATGATGCCGACGGCGCCTCGGTGAAACTGGTGGACAAGGAGAGCCGAATCCACCGCGTGCCGGTGCGTACCGGACGTCACGTTCAGGGCTATGTCGAATTGCGCGAAGGGCCACCAGCGGGCAGCCGCGTGGCAGTGGCTGGCGCGGCCTTTACGCTGGACAATGACAAGGTGCGGATTGCCAGCGGCGGGGTTCAATAGTCATGCGCATTTCCGCCTGGGCCATCCGCAATCCGATCCCGGTAACCTTGCTGTTCATCCTGCTGACCATTTCCGGCATGGTCGCCTATGCCAAACTGCCCGTGAAGATATTCCCGAGTGTGGCCTTCCCGATCATCAATGTCACCGTCACGCAAAGCGGGGCGGCGCCCAGCGAAGTTGAGAACCAGATCACCCGCCCGATCGAAAACGCGATGACGGGAGTGGCAGGCGTCAAGTCGATCAGTTCGACGGTGACGCTGGGGGTTTCGAACACCACGATCCAGTTCGAACTCGGCACGGACATCCAGAAAGCCACAGATGACACGCGCACAGCCGTGGAGCGGACGCGCGTGCAGCTACCCTCCGGGATTGACCCGCCGACCGTCCAGCGCCTTGATCTTGATAGCGCGCCAGTGATGACCTACGCCGTCACGGCCCCCGCCATGACGGCAACCCAGCTTGCCTGGTTTATTGACAATGATGTCGCCCGGTCATTGCAAGCGCAAAGCGGCGTCGCGCAGGTCAGCCGCGTTGGCGGGGCGACCCGGGAAATCAACGTGATCCTGGATCCCGAACGCATGTCCGGGCTCAGCATCACGCCAACCCAGGTCAACAGCGCCCTGGCGGCTTTCAACACCGATGAACCCGGAGGCAGGTCATCGGTGGGCGGGGTTGAACAGACGATCCGGATACTGGGATCGGCCAAGGATGTGGCGGCGATCCGCGATCTGACGATCCCGGTGCAGGGCCGCTATGTCCGCCTGTCCGACATCGCCGAAGTGGGCGACGGTCAGGGCGAAGAGCGCGGTTTTGCGCGGCTCAATGGCCGCCCCGTGGTGGCCGTGCAGGTGTCCAAAACCAGCAACGCCAGTGACGTGGACGTGGATGACAAGGTTCAGGCCGCCGTTGCGGAACTGGCAAAGACGCACAAGGGCGTCACCTTCACCCGGATCGTTTCCACCGCAGACCTGACGCGACGGAGCTTCTCTTCCACCGTGCATGTGTTGCTGGAAGGGATCATCCTGGCGGTTGTTGTGGTCTTCCTGTTCCTGCGCGACTGGCGGGCGACCCTCATCACCGCCACAGCCATGCCGCTGTCGCTGATCCCGACGTTCATCTTCATGGCCGCCATGGGCTTCAGCCTCAACGGCCTGACGCTGCTGGCGCTGACGCTGGTGATCGGCATTCTCGTTGATGACGCCATTGTCGAGATTGAGAATATCCAGAAGCGGATCGAGGCCGGGGAAACGCCCTATCGGGCCGCGCTTGTCGGCGCGGATTCGATCGGCCTTGCCGTGATCGCGACCACGGCCACGATCATTGCAGTCTTCGCGCCGGTTTCGGCCATGCCGGGGGAAGTGGGGCAGTTCTTCAAGGAATTCGGCCTTACGGTTGCTGCTGCCGTCACCTTTTCGCTGATTGTCGCGCGGTTGCTGACGCCGCTGATGGCTGCTTATTTCCTCAAGCCCCATGATGTGAACAGTGAAAAGAGCGTTGGCGGCGGCCTTCATCCGCGCCACCGGGCCGCGCTTGAACGGGCGCTTGCAAGGCCGTGGCGGGGTGTCGCTGTCGGGGCAGCGCTGTTTGTCGCGGCTATCGGAATCGCGGCGACACTGCCCATCGGGTTCCAGTCCGCCGCGAACCGAAACTATCTCTATATCGCGGTTCAGGGTGCCCCCGGCGCAACCAGGCAAGATATGAGCAACGCCGTGCGTGAGGCCAGCGACATGCTGTTGCAAGAGCCCGATGTGGAGACGGTATTTGCCCAGGCTGGTTCGACCAGCGGTTCCTTCGAGGGCGGCGGGAATGACCTGCGATCAGGCACGATCACGGTCGTCCTCAAGCATGATCGATCCCAGACGTCCGAAGCGTTTCAGGCGATGATGGGACCGAAGCTGCGCGCCATCCCGGATGCGCGTTTCTATAATCAGGGCAATTTCGGACAGGCGGCCGTCTCCGTCGTGCTCGCAGGCGCGGACGGAAAGCTGCTGGAACGCACCCAGATGCAGTTGTTCAAAGAAATGCGCTTGCTGGCGTCGCTTTCGGATCCCCGGCTCAGCCCGCCAGCGCCGGGACCGGAACTGATCATCACCCCGCGCCCGGCAGAGGCCGCCCGCCTGAACGTGGACAGCCGCACCTTGGCCAGCGTGCTGCGCATCGCCACCATTGGCGAGATTGATGCCGGTGTGGCGAAATATTCGGCGGGCGAGCAGCGCATCCCGATCCGCGTGCGTCTGGCTGAAAGCGTGCGCGGCAATCTTGATACGATTGCCAATCTCCGCGTGCCGGTTGGTAATGGCCTGACAACGCCGCTCTCCAGCATTGCCGATATCCATTTCGAAGCCGGCCCCGGCAAGATCATCCGCTATAATCGCGAACGTCGTGTGGCAGTTGATGCCGACCTTGCGGTCGGCGGCGCGGTGGGATCGGCCTTGCAGGATGTCGCCAAATTGCCGGTCATGCGGCATCTGCCCCCCGGCATTCATCAGGCCCGCGAAGGACAGGCCGAATTGGTGGGGGATCTGTTTGGCGGATTTGTGCTGGCGCTGCTCGCCGGAATCAGCCTGACCTTTACCGTGCTGGTGCTGCTCTTCCGGAGCTTCTTCAAGCCGGTAGTGATCATGGGAGCATTGCCACTCAGCCTGCTGGGTGCCTTTGCCTCGCTCAAGCTGTTCGG
>JANOAJ010000032.1:0-70382 GCA_031411035.1 Sphingomonadales bacterium | reverse complement strand
CGCCAACTGGATGCCAGATACGCGCTTGCCTTCAAACAGGATGCGCTCCACCCGAACGTCCGTCAGAATATCAAGATTGGTGCGGCTGCGCACGGGATCGAGGAACGCGCGGGCGGCGGAAAAGCGTTTGCCCTTGTGCGTCGTCAGCACCTGATAGCCCATGCCCTGATCCGCCACGACATCGACATGATTGACATCTTCGACCCTTGGCACGCCCATTTCGCCCGCCGCATCCAGCACGGCATCGCACAATGCATTGCCAGCAGGGTGTCGGGAGATGTGCAGCGGCCCGGCATCACCGCGCCATTCATCCGCGCCGAGCACATGATTTTCCAGCGCGACGAAATGTTTGCCGATCCTCTCCCAGCCCCAGCCGGTGCAGCCTGCCTTGGCCCAGTCGTCATAGTCCTGCGGGCTTCCGCGCATATAGACCATGCCATTGATGGAACTGGAACCACCGATCGCGCGGCCTTTCAGCCAGATTTCCTCGGGCTGGTTGCCCGCAGGGGACACCTTGTAATCAAATACATGCGGATTGCCCGGTGCCAACAGCTTGCCAATGCCGCGCGGCATTTTGATGAACGGGCTTTTGTCGTCAGGCCCGCATTCGACCAGCAGCACCCGGTTGGCAGGGTCGGCTGACAGGCGATTGGCCAGGACACAACCCGAAGAGCCTGCGCCCACAATGATATAGTCGTAACTCTCCATACTGGCCCGATTTGCGTGCCGGTCAGCGATTGCCACCTTTCCACAGATAGGGCGGCAGCATGCGGCTTCGTGCCATCGCGGCGACCAAGGAGAGAGTTCATGCCCGCCAACCCCACTGCTGATTCCCTGATCGCCGCTGCAGGCCTGCCCGATGAGTTCGCGATCGGCACAAGACCGGGGCTGACAGCGGCGCTGGAATCGCTCGAAACGGAATCAGGACTGACCAAGGAGGGGCGGGGTCGTGCGCTGGCCCAGTTTGCAGATAATCTTGCCCGTCTGTCAGCGATAGCCGCAGACCGCGTGCGATATCCGGAAATAGCCGATGTCGTGATTGATCGCCCTGTGTTCATTCTCGGACTTCCGCGTTGTGGCACGAGCATTCTTCACGCGCTGATCGGTGCAGACCCGGACGTCCGCACGCCGTTGCAATGGGAAGTGGCAGCGCCCTCTCCACCGCCAGAGGCTGCGACCTTTGCCACCGATCCGCGCGCAGAGGGTTTTGACGCTTATGTTGCCGCCAATTTCACAGGAGCCTGGGCGGATGTGCTCAAAGCCCATCCCATTGGTGCGCGCATCCCGCAGGAATGTGGCATGATCCTGGAATCGGCGTTTCAGGGCATCAACCCGACAATGACCTTCAAGCTGCCGGGCTACTACCAATGGTATCTCGGGGCGGACACCAGCTTTGGCTATCAGGTGCATAAAATGTGGCTCCAGCATCTGTCCTGGAAAAATCCCCGCAAGCGCTGGGTGCTCAAAGTGCAGGAGCACGCCTACCATTTGCCCGAACTGCGCAGCGTCTATCCCGACGCTGTGCTGGTGCAGCCCCATCGCGATCCCGTTACGGTGATGGCGTCCATATCGCGTCTGATCGAAGTCATCCGCTGCGTCAGCTACGCCCATATTGATCGCGCGGCGCTGGGTAAGGAATTGCTTCACCTCTGGCATGACGGGCAGGTGCGCTCAATGGCGTACCGCAAGGCCAATCCGGACGTGAAAGTGCATGATCTGCGCTTCAGGGATATTGTCGGTGATCCAGTTGCGGCGGTGCGCGGCGTCTATGCCTTTGCGGACATGGATTTTACACCTGCGGCCGAAGCCGGGTTGCGTGGGTGGCTGACCGCCAATCCGGCCGACAAGCATGGCCAGCACCGCTATGAACTCGCCGATTACGGCATGACGCGGGAGCAGGTAGAGCAGGTTTATGCGGATTATATTGCTACATATGGAGCGTATCTGTGAGCGCGTGGGATAGCCAGCTTGCGGCGTTTGGCGGCACTGCTGACCTTCTCGGGCTCCTTGAACGGCCAGATGATCCCGCATTGACAGCCGAAGCGCACAAGCTTTTCTATATGGCGTTGGCGTCTGGCTGGTTCAGCACTTTCACCGATCCCGATTTTCCCGATTTCGTGCCGTCGGTAAATACGCACCTAAACCTTGTCGGCTGCAACCCCGATTTTGTTTATGGTGCGGCGTCGATTGATGGCGCGGGCAGCTATGTCATCAGTGGAGAGCGGGGCGATGGATTGTTCTTGCTGCTCGATATTGTGGCGGGCGGCATGGGCGTGATGGAGCAACTCGGGCCATCGCTCGGCACGCTGGATTTCGATACGCTGGCGCTTGACGCAAATGGTCGCTTTTCGCTGCTGCTGAGCGCGGAACGCCCTGCCGATTGGACCGGCGACTGGCACCAGCTTGCCTCTTCAGCGCGGTCATTAGCGCTGCGTCAGGCAAGTTATGACTGGGGGCTTGGCCGTGAAGCGCGCGTTGCCATTGAGCGAACCGACATTGCCCATGCCCCGCGTCGCTGGACGCCCGAAGAAAGTGCGGCGCGTCTGGCGGCACTGGCTGCCTATCCCAAACGTCTGGCGGGTATGGCGCTGGGCTTCATCAGGTCGCAGCGCGACAAGGGACTGTGGAACGCACTCGAACACGACGACTGGGCCGGTCGCGGCGGTGTTCAGGGGCAGCATTATTATCAGGGGCTGTTCCGGCTGGAACCCGGGCAAGTGCTGCTCGTCGAAACCGAATTGCCAGAAACGGTGCGGTACTGGAATATCCAGCTGTCCGATATGATGTGGAACAGTGTGGACTGGATGAACCGGCAATCCAGCCTCAATGGCGGGCAGGCGCGGCTGGATAGCGATGGAAAGTTCCGCGCGGTGATTGCGCGGGATGATCCCGGTGTGCCCAACTGGCTTGATACCGGCGGCCATCACGAAGGCGCGATCATGCTGCGCTGGACGGAGGCAAGCCGCGGCCCGGCACCGACACTTACTGTTCTGGCCGCGAAGGAAGTGCGCAATCATCTTCCGGCAGATACGCCTCATGTGTCACCGCAGACACGCGAAACGCAGCTCCGGGTCCGCAGGCGCGCCGTGCAGATGCGGCGACGCTGGTAGGCTATTTTTGCTTGGGTAAGGCAAAGGCGATCAACTGGTCGCTATAGCCGGACAATATCCCGCCGTGCCCGCCGGCAGCGATCACCACAAATTGCCGCCCGCTTTTCGCAGACCAGTAACTGACCGGCGTTGCGTTGCCGCCTGCGGGCAAACGGCCTTTCCACAATTCCCTGCCAGTTTTCGCATCATAGGCACGGATCATATGTTCCTGTGTTGCACCGATAAACGCCAGGCCCGACGCAGTGATCACCGAGCCACCGATGTTGGGCACGCCCATCGGGATTGGCAGCCGCGTGGACAACAATAACGGGCCACTATCGCGCGCGGTGCCAAAGGGCTTTTGCCACAATAGCTTTCGCGTGTTCAGATCGACCGCGCTGATCAGGCCGTAAGGCGGCTCCGTGCAGGGCGCGACAAGGGGCGACAGGAAAGGCTGAATGGACGCTGCGACTGGCGTGCCCTGTTGCGCCACGGGCCCGGCGACATTTTCAAAGCTGGGCTTGGGCACGGGCTTCAGCCCCATCGCGTCCGCCACGGCGCGCGGCAGCAAGCGGTTGTAATTGATGACGTGCGAGGAATTGACGATCATGATCCGGTTGACCGGATCAATGGCGACGCTGCCCCAGTTGTTGCCACCAAGGGCACCGGGCCAGGTGATCGTGGGCCTGTCCGTGCCGATCGGCGTCAACGGCCCGTCAAAGCGCGCGCGCTTGAATTGCAGGCGGCACCACGCCTGATCCACCAGCGCCAGTCCCCACATCCGCTTTTCGCTTGGCACCGGGCCTGCAAAAGAAGGCAGTCCGGTTGAAAAGGGCTGAGTGGGAGATGATCGTTCACCCGGCACGTTGCTGACCGGCACCGGTTTCTCAGAGACATTCGCGATGGGCTGGCCCGTCCGCCTGTCCAGCATGAAGATTTCGCCGCGCTTGGTTGGCTGGATCAGGGCGGGACGGCCATCGGCAAGATCAACGAGCACGGGCTGGGAACCGACATCATAATCCCACAAGTCATGATGCGTGGTCTGGAAGGACCAGCGCGGTTTGCCGGTCAGCGCGTCAAGCGCGACAATAGAACTGGAATAGCGATCCATTTCCGCCGTCCGGTGTCCGCCATGATAATCCGGCGTGGCGTTGCCTGTCGGAACATACACCAGCCCCAGTGCTTCATCAGCGCTCATCACGCTCCAGCTATTGGGCGTGCCCTTGCTATAGGTTTCGCCAGCGCCGGGTTCGGTGGAACGGTCTGGCCGCCCCATATCCCATGCCCAGTTGAACTCGCCGGTGATGGCGTCAAAAGCACGGATCACACCCGAAGGCTCGCCGGTCATCTGTCCATCCGTCACCCAGCCGCCCAGCACCAATCGACCTTTTACAAGCGCTGGCGGCGAGGTGACATGATAATAGCCTTTGGGCGCGGTGCTCATGCCGGTGAGCAGATTGACAGCGCCCTTGCTGCCAAACCCTTCACACATTTTGCCGGTGGCCGCATCGACGGCGATCAGACGCGCATCAATGGTTGCGGTGTAGAGGCGTTCTGCACAGGCAGCGCCGGGTGCAGCGTCGGGAATCTTGTAGTAGCTGACGCCTCGGCACGTCTGCCCAAAGATCCCATCGGTATTGGCGTGTGCGGAGAAACGCCAGATTTGTCGCCCGGTTTCGGCATCAAGTGCGACAATGTCATTGTAGCCGGTACAGAAATAAAGCCGGTCACCAATCTTGAGCGGGGTCGCTTCGAAGGGGGCGGGCAGGCCATTGGGCTCCTTGCCCAGCGAAAATGTCCACGCCCGGTCAAGCGCACCGACATTGCTGGCATTGATCTGGGTCAGTGGAGAATATCGGTTGCCGCCTTGCACATTGCCATAGTTCAGCCATTCCCCCGCGCGCGCATCCGCCGGAACATCAGCAGGAGAGGCAATCGCCGTGCCGCCCGTGATCCGGTCGTTCCAGAACAGCCAGCTAGTGCCACCAAGCAAAGACAGGGTCGCCAGGCCCAGCAGGGATCGACTGAGCATGGTCGTGGGCGCAACACCCAGAGAGCGCCGCACCCACGGCGTCAGCAGCCACAGTCCGATCCCCGTCAGCAGGCCCAGTCGCGCAGCGAGTGCCCAGCCGTTAAAGCCCGATTCCCAAAGGGCCCATATCAGGGTGGCCACCCAGAGCGCCCCAAACAAGTGCAGGGCTCTCGCAGAAGTCTTCCACAAGAACCGTGCGGTGACAGCAAGCGCCAGCCCGGCGGGCAGATAATAGAGCGATCCACCAAGGGCCGCCAATTGCCCGCCCAGCCATATCAGCGCACTGCCGATCAACAGGAGGAGCAGCGCGAGAGAGCGATTGAGGGCCGTCATCAGCGGCTAGCTCCGCACCGGTACATCCGGCTCCCTCATGCTGTCATCGCCTTGATATAGGCAGGCAGGTTGTGATCGTAGCACTTCTTTTCGCGTAGCGAGGCAATGCGCCAGCCATCGGGCGTGCGGCGGAATTCGTGAATATACCAAAGGCCAAAAAACAGGGTTTGCAGGGTTCCGTCATCCCCGGGTGCCACCATCGGGTTGTGGCATACGGTGCGGGTTTCCGCAGTGTCGCCGTTGAACCTGTACTGCGTCGTCATCACCGCATGCTGGAACATCGGTACCGGTGCCAGGCTTTCGCGCAGAAACGACTTGATCTCGCCGAGCGATCCTTTCACGCCCACCATCTCACCATAATCGATCACCGCGTCAGCCGTAAAAAAGCTGTCCAGCGCATCGAAATCGCGATCATCAACGGCATAGCAATAACCCACCATCAGATCCTGGATTTCGAACCGGTCAGACATTTCCTGCAGTGAGAGCGTCACGACTTTCTTCCCCTCAACTCATTTTTCGTTGACCCTGCGATAACGGCGTCACAGACCAAAGTGCCTGCCTTATGGTAGGTTGCAGCAAAGCATTCCGCCGGGAAAAGCGAGGCAAGCAGAGGCAGTTCGTCGTGGAGGCGCGTCTCGGAAAACCCTGCCGCACTGTCGCGGCACAATGATGGAGATGCATGATGGCTGGCCGTATTCCGCCCTTTACGCTTGAAGACTTTACCCTTTCGCCCGCGAAACGCGCGGAAATCACCGATGGTCTCACAGATCGCCAGGCCTTTATGGTCAATCAGTGGATGAACCTGCATGACAAGCTCAATGTGGGCGACTGGTCAGGCTTTAGCGAGTTCATGAACACTGAAAAGATGACCTATGACAACCCAAATCGTCCCGATCTTGGCACGTTTGAGGAATGGAATACGTCACCCCGCGCCCTGTTTGATACGTTCCCGCCCAGCGTTTACCGGACGCTCAAGGCATGGGGCAAAGGCGATGATGAAATTTGCGTGCTCTGTCATCACCACGGCAAGCACACCGGCGGCCCCTATATGGGCGTGCAGCCAACCGGAAACCAACTGGACGTGTTGTGGTTTAGCTGGATCAAGTTTGACGGCGACAAGATTGTTCACATCTATTCGATCTCTGATGTGCTTTCGATGCTCATCGATCTCGAAGTGATGAAGGCACCGCAGCCTGTGGATCCTTACAAATAATATTTTCCGGCTCTCGGAAAATGGGGGGGGGAGGCCATCGTGCTTCCCCCTTTTCGTTTACAGGCTGAAGCCGCCATCAACGATGATCGTCTGCCCGGTGATGTAGCGGGCACGTTCGGACGCGAGAAAGGCAATCGTTTCGCCAATATCCTCCCCTGAACCAAAACGTTGCAGGGCAATGCGCTTGCGCTGTGTGTCCCAGATTTCCGGGGTGTAGAGATTTTCCAGAAAGTCCGCGCCAAGCCCGGCGGCAATGATCCCTGGCGCCACCATGTTCGCGCGAATGTTGAAGCGTCCTTCTTCCTTGGCAACGGCCCGGCCCAGAGCTTCCATAGCAGCCTTGGGCACTGACGAGAGCGCGTCTCCGGGTGGATAGGCATAGTTGGCGACGGATACGACAATCACAAAACTGCCGCCGCCCTGTTTGCGAAAGAGCGGCAGGGTGGCAGAAACGACGCGAGTGAGGCCGATCAGTTCGGTTTCGATGACCTCACGCCACTCGCGCTCGCCGATTTTGCTGACATAGGGCTGCGCAATCGCCACACCGCTGGCGAATACCATCGTCCCGATACTGCCGAAATGATCCTGTGCCTGCTGGATCGCTGCTGTGACGGAATGGCCGTCCGCGAGATCACAATGCACGGGCAAACCCTCGCATGTCTTCTCCAATTCGTCGGCGATTGCCTGCGCCTTTTGTTCGCTTGAGCGATAGCCGACGGCAACCCCATCCCAGTCACGCGCCAAAGCGAGGCAGGCGGCCCGACCCAGACCACCGGTGGCACCAACGACAAAGGCGGCTTTTTTGGTCATGCGACTATCCTTTCGGGAAGGCGTTCAAGGCATTTCAGCAACTGTGCCGCAAACTTGTCATTGCGGTCTGCCGTAAACATGTGGCCGACGCCTTTGGCCGTTATCACGTCTAGCTGCGGCGCAAGGCTTTTGAAGGTGTCCACGCCCTCATCGGTCAGCAAGTGGCTCAATTCTGCGCGCACCAACGTTACCGGGCAGGTCACGCGAGCGGCCGCTTCCAGAATCGCGGCCCCTTCGCTCGGAGGATGGAGGAATGCGCGCTTTCCAGTCGCGGGGTCCCAGCGCCAATGCCAGCGGCCTGCATCATCCTGGCGCATAGACCGCGACAGGCGGCTGGCGTCCTTCAGGCGCGGCTGGCTGAGATGGCGCGAAAGCGAATCTGCGGCTTTATCCAGCGTGGCAAAACCCGCTTCGCCTTCAGCAAAAAAGGCGCGAATGCCGTCAACGCCATCGTCACGCATCAGTGGAGCCACGTCGGCAAGCATGATCAGGCGGATGAGGTCAGGATGTCGCGATCCACCCACCAAGGCGGCCTGTCCACCGCGTGATGCGCCTACCAAAGTCACGGGCCTGTCAAACTGCGTTATCAGTGCTTCGATATCGCGGGCAAACGCATCAAGAAGATAGTCCCCGTCCGCTGCCCAGCCGCTATCTCCATGGCCGCGCAGATCGAAGCTGATCCCATAATAGCCGGCATCCGAAACTTTACGGGCAGAACCAAGCCAGGCGTTGCGGCTTTGCCCGCCGCCGTGAAAAAAGAGGACGGGTGGAGCCGCCGGATCGCCAAAAGCATCTCCGGCCAGCACCAGCCCGTCCCCTTGCATGCGGATTGGCTTTGCGGACAAATTATTCCGCCGCGATGGCCGCTACTTCTGCGTGTGAGGGATGTTCGCCCGGCCCTTTGTAAGCGAATTTGCCGGGCGCGTGATGCCACAGGCCATCATCACGGCTTTCATAAGGGGACGCCACTTCGATCAGGCAGCCATGCGTGCTTTGCGCGCCCACCCAGCTCCATTTTTGCCAGGGCATGTCTTCATCTTTGAATGTTTCGCCACCGCCAGGAAGATGCAGGCCTTCTGCCTTCAGCTTGGCCATTGCGGCAGGCACATCGTCGGTTGAAAAACAGAGATGATGGACATGCTCACCGACCTTATCGAGCCGCTTGCCCATTGGCGTGCCCGGAGCCGGCTGGATGAACTGGATTTCGGTCGAATGTTCGTTGACAAAGGTCGCCCATTTCATGCCGGCATCATCACCGGCCGAATATTCGTCATATTTCACGATCGGCTTTTCGAGCGATTGGGGATCGAGTACGCGCAGGATTTTCGTCCAATCCTCAATTGCCTTTTCCAGATCGCTTACGACCATGCACACATGTGCAAAAGGACCACTTGGCATTTACTTTCTCCTCTAAATTCAGATGATTATCGTTGCCGTGCCGCTGTTCACGGTGCCGCGCCCTTCGGCGTCCAGCGCAAATTCGCACGAAATCCGGTTGCCTTCAATGGCGGTAATCGTGCCGCTCGCGCGCACCTTGTCACCACCATAAACATTGTCGAGAAAACGCGAATCCATCGCCTCGATGGTCGCGCCGGGAAAGGCCGCCATCAGCATGTTCATCATATATGCCACGTTGATCGGCCCCTGATTGATCACGCGATCACCCAGGCCTTTGGCCTTCACCACTTCAACGTCCAGATGGATCGGATTGGGGTCAGCAAGAAACACGGCCCAGGCTTTCATCCCTTCGGGACTCACGCTTTCGATAACGAAGGGCGGCAACGCATCTCCAACTTTGTGGCTCATACCGCCAACTCCTTGCGCGGGAGAACCCAGACATTGTCAGTCTCAAGAACAGGGTCACCCCCCTTTTCCCTGTGCAGGCGAAGGCGGTAGGTGAGGACGTCCATCACGCCGAGCTTACGGCTTTGCTTGCGCACGAGGCTGAGGATTTCGCCGGTTACCTTGTAGCTTTCCCCGACTATCAGCGGCCCGGTGAATTTGACGCGGGAGGAACCCATCATCGGCCCTTCCTCCACATCAAATTCGCAGGTCTCGCATACGCCTGCCACGGTCTTGCCCATAGCGACCTGAGTGGCGATGTAATAATAGATGGGATGCGCGCTGCCATCACTGGCGGGTTCGACACCGGTCGAGCGGCATAGCGCAGCATTTTCCTCCGCGCTGATCGTGAAAATCTTTGTGCCGTCAAGCGATGTGCCTGCGACATCGGGGGCAGGGGGAAGGGCGATTTCAGACATCAGAATGACCTCGGAAGCCCAAGGCTCTCGGCGATGGTGTTGCGCACCATTTCATTGGAAATCGGGGTCATGCGCAAGATGCGGTGGTCGCGCCAGTATCGCTGCATATCGGTTTCCGCAGAATAGCCCATGCCACCCAGAATCTGGATGCCCGAGTCAGCCGCTTTGACGGCTGCTTCGGTTGCAACCATCTTGAGCATATTGGCTTCTGTGCCGCACGGCATACCCTTGGCCTGCATCCAGGAGACATTGTAAAGCAGCAATTCGACGAGCTTTTGCGACGTTGCAATGTCTGCCACATAATGTTGAAGAATCTGGAATTTGCCAATGATCTGGCCGAATGCCTTGCGCTGCTTCATATAGTCGAGCGCGTCTTCCAGCACCCCGTCGATCGCGCCAAGGCATTGCGCGCCGACCATGATCCGTTCGTTGTTCAGCGTGGGCAGCATCGCTCCCCATGCCTTGCCCGGTTCTCCCAGCACATCGCCATCGGGCACAAACACATCATCATAGGTAACCGAGCAGCTCCCCATCGCGCGCATGCCGAGTTTGGGCAGCAAGGTGGCGCGGATGCCTGGCGATTTGGCATCAACGAAGAACATTGTCAGCCCATGATGCTTTTTCTCGACGGTCTTGTCCGTGCGGGCCAGAACGAGCAGCCGGTCAGCGACCCTGGCCGCTGTTGTCCACATTTTTGCACCGTTCAGTTTCCAGCCGCCATCAACCTTTTCCGCAAAGGTTTTCATTGCGCCCAGCACATCGGTGCCCCCGTCAGGCTCTGTCATGGAAAGCGAGACGCGCAAATCACCAGAGGCCATAGGCCGCAGCCAGCGTTCCTTCTGTTCTTCTGTGGCGACAGCCGTGATCGTCTTTGCACCCCCAAAGGAGGTGAGCCCCCACACCCACAGCAACCCGCCTGCCGTTCGTGCCATTTCGCGCGCGAAGATCATCTGCGTCACCACGTCGCCGCCAAGGCCGCCCCATTCTTCGGGAATGCCAATGCCGAAAAAGCCCTGTTCCTTGAGCTTGTCCCAGATGATGAACGGATAATTTTCCTCATCCGCCTCCAGCGTGCGCATCAGATCCTTGGGCAGCTCGGCATCAACCCAGCGCCGCACAATATCGCGAAAGGCGATCTGTTCTTCAGTCAGTGAAAAATCCATGCCTCACGCATGCGTCAGGAGCGGACGGCGGCAACCTATCGAAGGTTAGGGTGGGCGTGGAAGTCTGGTTTGCGCGCTATCGGCCGGGGGTTGCCAGCCTGTGCCGTTTCAGATTGCCAGCCCGCCTTCGACCGGGATGACAGAGCCCGTCACATAGGCACCGGCGCGGCTGGCGAGATAGATAGCGGCACCAGCCATGTCTTCGGGCGTGCCGGTGCGCCCGCAGGGAACCATGCTTTCGACCATCTTGCGCATTGCGTCATCCGTGATCACGGTCATGTCGCTTTCGAAAAAGCCCGGCGCGATGGCATTCACTGTGATGTGGTCCGGCCCCAGCTTCTTTGCGAGGGATTTGGTCAGCCAGTGGATCGCGCCCTTGGATGCCTGATAGCTGTATACTTCGCGCGGGCCGATCTTGAGCGCGCCGACCGAACCGATGTTAATGACGTTCGAAGGGCGTTCCGCGCTGGCCCCGGCGCGAAGCAGGGGCAGCAGCTTCTGCATCAGGAAGAACGGGGATTTGAGGTTGAGGCCGATTACATCATCCCACTGACTCTCGTCGAAATCGTCAATGGGCGCATCGGCAAGGGTGCCTGCATTGTTTACAAGAATATGAAGTGCTGGCTCTCGCGCGCTGATATCTGCCACCAGCGCGGCAATTCCCTCAAGTGTGGACACGTCCGCCGCAAGGCCGACAACATCGCCTGCCATTTCGGACGCTGCCTTGGCCACCTTGTCCGCCCCGCGCGCACAGATATAGACTCGCGCACCTGCCGCAGCGAGGCCGGTGGCAATCATCCGGCCAATGCCTGCACTGCCGCCGGTAACAAGGGCGACCCGGCCTTTGACAGAAAAGAGCGAAGGGATGTCCATCAGGCGGCAATCTTTACAAGAATATCCGTTACGCCTTCAGGGTCTCCAACGTTGAAGGCATGATCGCCGGGATGCTGGTGCATTGTCCAGCCCAGCGTCCGGGCCCGTTCGTGCATTGCACCCATGATAGTGTGCGCGACGGCGACATAATCGACCGGTTTGGCGATGCTTTCCGCGCCCACCGGAATGACGCAGCATGTGGCGCGCATCGGCTGGTCTGACAGATGATCGAGCAGCCATTGTTCGCGATCACGGTCCATCATGTGGGGATGATCTTTCGCCATCGCCCGCTGCTGTTCATGCACGCCAGAGCCAATCGGCCCTTCACCTGCGTCCAGCATGGCATCAAGACCTGCGGCATCTTGCGCAGAAGCAAAACCAAGCAGAGAGGCGATCCGTTCGCCTGCATGGGCAATGATGGCGTCCAGAAACACCACGCGGCGGATGCGGTCTCCGGCCTGTGCGACAACGCCGGGCGCAACGGTGCCGGCATAGCTGTGCGCGACAAGGATCACGTCAGTCAGGTCTTCATAGTTCAGCACGTTGACGATGTCGGTGACATGCGTTGCATTACCCACGTCGCGGCCAATCAGATGCGCACGTTCGCCAAAGCCGGTGAAGGTGGGCGTGAACACCTTGTGTCCTTTGGCTTCCAGCAGTTCGCGGACGAATTTCCACGTCCAGCCGCCCATGCCGCCGCCGTGCATCAAGACAAAACTGGCCATCAGGCGGGCGCTCCTGGTTCAAGATTGGCGACGAGTTCAGGCGGCACATCCGGCCCCCAAAGATAGAAGCTGTCCTCCGGCGCGTGCTGCGCCGAGGGCCAGTCACAATCCGCCGGGATATAATCTATGTCTGCTGAAAATTCGGAGTAGCTGCCCCAGGGATCGCGGGCATAATAGAAATAATTGCCGCCCAGCACATGGCGGCCAACGCCCCAGCCTTCCTTGTATCCGGCGCGGAACATCTGCGCCGAACCAAGGCCGACTTCCTGAAACGAGCCGACATCCCAACTGGCGTGGTGCATGCCCCGATGAGTCGAGCCCACAAGCGCGAGCAGGTGATGATCACTGCCATGCGCGCCGTGAAGAAAGGCAACAACCGGGCCGCTGCCATCAGAGAGGCGCAAGCCGAGCACTTTTTCATACCACGCCGTCGCTGCAATCACATCTGTGGTGTAGATCGCGAAATGGGAAAGGTTCCGCGGATGTGTCTTGGGCGCGGCAGAATTGAATACTGCGCCGGATGTGCCTGAGGCGGACGAGACGGTTTCAAACCTGGTTTTGTCGTCCGGCGAACATTTTGGCGCGACGCGGACGTTGATCGGCAGACCGTCAAAGCCTTCGATCCAGATACCCTCCAGAGGGCCGCTGATCCGTTTGGCTCCCACCGCGTCAAGATGGGCAGCGAAAGGGGCTTCGTCCTCAGCATAAATCCCGAAGCACAGGTAGGTGAGCTGCTTTGCCCCGCCTGTGCTGATCCGCGCCCAGCATTGGCTGTGCCCGTGGGTATGGAGTGCCAGACCGCCATCGGCTTCGCGCACATCAAGCCCGAACGCGTCATAAAAGGCACGGGCCACGGCCAGATCCGGCACTGTCAGCGCGAAATGATCGAGAGAATGGACGCCCAGCGCCCCGGCCCGTTTTTGCGACATGGTCTTGCCTTTATTCCGCGACGACCGGGTTCACCAGAAGCCCGATCCCTTCGATTTCGACTTCGCAGACATCGCCCGCCTTCATCCAGACCTGAGGGTTCCGGGCGACGCCAACGCCGCCGGGCGTTCCCATTACCAACACGTCCCCCGCTTCCAGCGTCATGAAGGTGGAAAGCAGATGGATGGTCTTGGCCACACTGAAAATCAGATTGCCTGTATTGGATGATTGCATGACATTGCCATTCACCCGGCATTCGATCTTCAGCCCCGCCGCACCTGCGGGCACTTCATCGGGCGTTACCAGCCAGGGGCCGAACGCACCAGTATCGTCAAAATTCTTGCCCGCGGTCCATTGCGGGGTGCGCAACTGATAATCCCGGATCGAGGCATCGTTGAATACCGAATAGCCCGCAACATGAGTCAGCGCGTCCGCCTCGGCAATATTCTTGCCACCTTTGCTCAGAACGACGACCAGTTCGGCTTCCCAATCAAGCTGCTCAGACACTTTGGGCAGGATGATCGGTGCGCCGTGCCCCATCAGGCTTGAGGCAAAGCGCCCAAACAGAACCGGGAATTCGGGAATGCCCAACCCGGATTCTTCGGCGTGGTCGCGATAATTCAGGCCGAGGCAGACAATCTTGGGGGGCTTTTGCACTGGCGGCAGGAAAGTGAGCGTCGCTTCATCAACCGCTGCGCCTTGCGCCGCCTTGGCCCCAGCGTCTGCAAGCGCGGAACCGCCTGCCGCAATAAGGGCGTCAATATCGGCGCATGCCGCATCAAATGCCACTGTTACCGTGTTGCCGGTTTTGGCGGCGAGGCCGATCTTTCCGTCTTGTGTTACCTTGGCAATGCGCATGATCGTCTCCGATAGAAAAAGGATTAGCTGCTGGCCTTCTGGCCGGTGCCGCCGCCCGTTGCGGGCATCAGATTGTTGCTCATTCCACCATCGACCAGAATGTCGATGCCGTTGATATGCCCGGCCAGCGGGCTGATGAGGAATAGAATGGCGTTCGCCACATCGTTTGCCATCCCCAGCTTGCCCAGCGGGATCATTGACTCGCGCTGCGCCCTGCGTTCGGGCGCATCATAGCCAGCCTTGGTCATCGGGGTATAGGTAGGCCCCGGAGACACCGTGTTGCAGCGAATGCCATCCTTGCCCCATTCCAGCCCAAGCTGCCTGATCAGCATCAGCAGCGCGGCCTTGCTTGACGAATAGAAGCCCAACCCCGGCGTGGGCTGTGTGGCAGACATGGAAGCCGTGGCAACAAACGTGCCTTTGCTGGCCGCGAGATGGGGGTGCGCCGCCTTGGCCAGCGCCCAGGTTGCGCGGGTGTTGATTGCATAGATGCGGTCGAAATCGTCTGCGCGAAGATCGACAAGCGCGCCGGCAGCGATAATCCCGGCATTGCTGACCACGGCATCAATACCGCCCATGTGCGCAATGGCGGCGGCCACGATCACATCACCGCAGTCTGCGGCGGAAAGGTCGGCCACGCATGTTCCTGCGGCGGGGCCGATGCCGCCCGCCACCCGTACCAGACCTTCGGCGTCACGATCTGTCAGCAGCATCTGATGCGCGCCGGGAATGACATTGCCTGCTGCCAGCAATTCGGCAGCAGCCCGGCCAATCCCGCTGGCGGCTCCTGTGATGACGACGCGCATAAGGTTCCTCTCAATCCGCCAGATCGAGTTCGTGCATCAACTGCTGCCGAAGCTTGAATTTCTGGATCTTGGAGGCTGACATAGGCCATTCGTCAACAAAGCGAATATGGCGCGGTACCTTAAAGGAAGCGATGCGTTCCTTCACAAAGCAGATCAGCTCTTCCTCACTCACATCTGCCTTGCCGCTGCGTTCAACAAAGGCGGCGGGAATTTCGGCAAGCCGGGCGTCAGGCAGTCCGACGACCTGAGCCAGTTGCACCCCCTCATGCGCGGCGAGGACGGCCTCCACTTCGGCAGCCGCAACATTTTCGCCGCCCACTTTCAGCATATCCTTGAACCGGCCGTGGAAGTAGAGATGGCCGTGTTCATCAAGCGAGCCAATGTCTCCGCAATGATACCATCCATCGCTGTCCAGCGCTTCAGCGGTCTTTTCAGCATCGCGATAATAGCCATCAAGCAGGTTATAGCCTTTGACCAGCACTTCGCCGTGCGCCCCGATGGGCAGGTCGGCCTGTGTTTCCAGATCAACGATCCGCACCTGAATGCCCGCCAATGGATAGCCCAGCGTCTGGAAGCCAAGTTCCGGATCCATGTCATATCCGCCCGTGGTCACGATCCCGCTGGCTTCGGTCATTCCGAACGTGCCGACTTGCAGCGCCTGCGGCATTTTCGCGCGATACGCATCGCCAACGGCTTTGGGCATCTGGCTGAAGCAACTGTTCATCAGCCGGACGGAACCCATCTCTGTCTTGTCCCAATCCGGGTGGGCGATCATTGCCTGATGGAAAGTGACGAAAGGCAGAAACAGCATGGTTGCCTTTTCGGCCTCGATCTGGCGCAGGCTTTCCCCCGGATCAAAATGGGGCTGGCCGATAAAAGTGCCGCCAACATCAATCGCCCCGAGCATCGCCAGCATCGCGGCGATATGGAACAGCGGCATGGGGGACCATGCCCGTTCATCGGCCGCAAACGCCCACCGGTTGCGCGCCAGATTGCTGGCTTCGCGGCAGATCGCCTCGTGGCTCAGCAAACAGCCTTTGGGGTTGGCGGATGTGCCTGACGTGTAAAGGATCATGCACGTATCGCGCAGCCGCACGGCAAGGCGCGCTCGGTGAACGCTATCATCGCTAACTGCCTGTGCTGCCTTGTCAAAACCGGTCTGATCGACAAAGCCGGGGGCAGATTTGCCGCCATGTAAAATCAGCCGCCGCAGCATGGGCGCATCTGGCAGGTCCAAACTCAGGGGATCGCTGCAGCTTGCGAGTGTCGGGAACGCTTCAGTGAGCCTCGCTACGAAATCGACAAAATCATCTGACTCGCTGTTTGTCACTATTGCCATCAGGTCAGCATTCTGGGTGACGTAGGCCATTTCCGGTGCGCGGTACCGCGCATTCATCAGCACAGACACCGCGCCGCACATGGCAACCGCAAACAGAGTTTCCACAAATTCGATGCCAGAGGGCAGCAACACACCAACATGATCGCCCGGCTTCACACCCATTCCGATCAGCCCGCGCGCGCGGTGAAACACTGCCTGCACGACATCATCATAGGATTTGCGACCGGTGGGAAAAACAAGGGCTTCCTTGTCTGGCGCGCGATCCCATGCATTGAGCAGCATGTCCGCCAGGGGGCTGACCTGCGTACGCATGATTGCGAGCGTCTCGCGTTTACCAGACAAGCTTACCATCTCCCTTGGCATTCGTTTTGTTCATCGCTGGCAGAACTGGCAAGACGCCAGAACAATGCCCCCTCTCGTTCGATAGGTCAGCCGCAGCCCACCACGCCGCCATCCACCGGAATTTCAGCCCCGGTGATATACGCACCGGCACGGGATGACAGGAACACGATGGTTCCCGCGATTTCATCGGCGCGACCCATACGACCCATCGGGATTTTGGCCAGAACACCGGTATCAACGGCTTCATCGTCGCGCATATGCGCTGTCATGCTCGTCGGGAAGAAGCCCGGCAGAACCGCATTCACATTGATATTGCGGTTCGCAAGATCACCGGCAAGATCACGGCTGAGCATATGCACCGCTGCCTTGCTTGCGGCATAGCTATAGGCGCTAAGGCGCGCGGTGGTGGCACCGGCAATCGATCCGATGTTGATCACTCGCGCTGGATCCTCGGCAGTGCCTGCGGCGGTCAGTTCGGGAAGCAATTCGCGCACCAGCGTGAAAGGCGTCTGCACATTGACCATCATCACGCCGGGCCAAGCCTTGTCGGGGAAGCTATCAACGGTCCCGCCCCATGTCTTGCCCGCATTGTTGACCAGAATGTGGAGCGTGCTGCCAACCGCTACGCGGAAGCGTTTGGCGAGATCAACGGCGGCTTCGGGTGTAGAAAGATCGGCAGGCAAAGCGATGCAGGTGCCCAGCGCCGCCATTTCACCGGCCGCCGCGTCACAAATATCGGCCTTTCGCGATGTGATCGCCACTACGGCACCCGCGCGGAGCAGCCCTTCGGCGATCATCCGGCCCAGACCCTGTGCGCCACCGGTGACGAGAGCCTTCTTGCCGGTGAGGTCAAACAGTCCCGCACTCATATCGTCACAACCACCTTACCGAACTGATGCTGCTCCTGAAGGTAGAGCAACGCTTCCTTGGCCTCAGCCAGCGGGAACGCGCGCTCAATGACCGGCTTGATCTGGTGCTTTTCAACAAAGGCCAGCATGTCACGGAAATCCTGCGGGTCACCCACTTGGCTGCCAACGATACTGGCGCTTTTCAGGAAAATGCTGGTGGCCGTAATCTCGAACTTATCGCCGGCGGTAGAGCCGTAGATCACGATCCGTGCGCCCGGATTGATGCTGCGTACATAGTTGGCAAAGCTGGGGGCTGGGGCACCGTCCAGCACAACGTCAACGCCACCGGTCAGCTTGGATACCTGCTTGCGCCAGTCCGGATCGGTGTACAGCAGGCCGCCCAGTGCGCCCATATCCTTGGCGCGGGCCAGTACATCTTCATTTTCGCCTGTGACATAGACTTTCGCGCCCAGTGCCACGGCAAAAGCCAGGCCAAAGGTCGCCACGCCGCCACCGACGCCGCTGATAAGCAGCGTCTCGCCGGGCTGAAGCTGGCCTTTGAACATCAGCGCGCGCCACGCTGTCAGGCCGGTGAGCACCGTGGCAGCGGCTTCTTCAAAGGTCATGAAGGCGGGCTTGGGTGCAAGGCTTTGAGCAGGCACACAGATATATTCGGCGATCGTGCCTGCATGGGGCATGCCAAGCAGGCCGAAATCCGCTTGCGGGGCATGGCGGTTCGCGCCCCAGCCCAGCCCCGGATAGATCACGACCTCGTCACCGGGCGAGACGCCCGTCACGCCGTCACCGATCAAGTCCACCACGCCCGCGCCGTCGCAGCCCAGCGTCGAAGGCAGCGTCATGCCGGGATAAAGGCCGCGCGCGATCCACATTTCGCGGTGGTTCATGGAGGCCGCCTTCAGCGCCACCCGGACTTCGCCTGCCTTGGGTGTGGGTGTTTCAACATCAGCGACGCGCACGGCTTCCGGGCCGTCGCTGGTTTCCTGAAGAAGCGCTTTCATTTATTGGACTTTCGCTTGAATTGGAAGGATCTGGGGAATCAGAAGGAGCGGGGCAGGCCAAGCGACTCGGCAATGCCGTTGCGAACCATTTCGTTGGTGACGGGGCCGATCCGCCACAGACGGGAATCCCGCCAGTAACGCTGCATGTCCGTTTCGGCGGAATAGCCCATGCCGCCGAGCATCTGGATGCCCAGATCGGCTGCCTGGTTCGCATTTTCAGATGCCATCAGCTTGAGCATATTGGCTTCGTTGCCGACATTTTCGCCCTTGGCCTGTTTGGCCGCGCAGTAATGCAGCATCAGCTCGGTCGATTGCCGCATCGTCGCAATGTCGGCGATATAATGCTGTAGAATCTGGAACTGGCCGATAATCTTGCCAAAGGCCTTGCGCTGTTTGACATAATCCAGCGCATCTTCCAGCACGCCGTCAATCACGCCAAGGCAAAAGGCACCCACCATGATCCGCTCGTTGTTGAGCGTGGGCAGCAACGTGTACCAGGCCTTGTCAGGCTCACCGAGCACATTCTCATCGGCCACGAACACATTGTCATAGACGACTGTGCAACTGCCCATTGATCGCATGCCCAGCTTGGCAAGCGGGGTGATCTTCACGCCCTCCGATTTTGCCGGTACCCAAAACAGGGTTAGCCCCTGATGCTTCTTTTCAGCGGTCTTGTCTGTCCGTGCGATGCACAGCAGATAATCCGCGACGTGCGCCGAGGAACTCCAGATTTTCTCGCCATTCAGCACCCAGCCGCCCTCGACCCGCTCTGCTGTAGTGGCGAGGCTGCCGAGCAAATCGGTGCCGCCGCCGGGTTCGGTGAAGGAAATCGCCGCCTTTAGCTTCCCAGCCGCGATCTCGGGCAGATATTTCGCCTTCTGCTCGGGCGTTCCATAAAGGCCGATTGACTTGGAACCCGCAAATGACGTGATTCCCCAGATCCAGGCAAGCCCGCCCAGCGACCGCGCCAGTTCCCGCGCCAGCAGCATCTGCATCAGCACGTCGCCGCCCTGGCCGCCATAGGACTCGTCAATACCAATGCCATGAAACCCGGCGTCAGTGAACTTTTCCCACAAAGCGTGCGGATAATTGTGCTCGTCGGCTTCCAGCTTGCGTGCCCATTCCTTGGGCAGTTCAGCATCCACCCAGCGATGCACCATATCCCGGAACGCCTGATGTTCCTCGGGAAGGTCAAAATTCATCATCGGGCTTCCTCTCGTACTTCGGCTTCGGCACGTCTTTGATTCTCACCCTTGGTCAAAAGATATGTGCCGGGAACCTATCCACAGATAGGAGTTGGCGCTTGCGCTTCGCCTAAGGCAGGTGGATACAGATGACAGTGCTGGGATAGCCGGGGCGACGAGACGCCGGTTCCGCATTGTGCAGGAAGAGGATGTGGTATGGGCGTTGTCCAGACTGTAATTGCGCCGCCGCAAGTGGCGCATCGCTATGTTCGCCGTGAGGCCATTGAGCAGCTTGCCGAATCCGTCGGCAGCGCTCGGGTGGTTACGGTTTCCAGTCCGGCTGGATTTGGCAAGACGACAGCGATGCTGCGCTGGGCAGAAATTTTTCTCGAACAGGGTCGGCCGGTCCTTTGGATCGCGGCGCGCGCGGGTATCGACAGTCTGGACTCTTTCTTGCTCGCGCTGCGGGCGGCAGGGGTGGCATCCGGTCTGGCTCCGGAAATGATGCAGGGCAATATTTCCGCGCATGACTGGCTGGTCAATCTCTCCATCCGTTCTGGCCCGCGCCCGGTTCTGTTCGTTGATGATGCGCAACTCCTCTCGCAGGAGATTTGTGACTTTATCGGCCAGCTTATTGCCAGTGCGCGGGATTCGAGCACGACGATCATCGCCTCGCGCGGTGAATCGCGGCTCAATGTCGCGCGGATGCGGTCGCTTGGGCATCTTGTCGAGATTCGTGTTCGTGACCTGTGCTTTGAAACAGAGGAAGCGGCGCGCTTCATCCAGCAGGAGATCGAAGGGCCGATCCAGCCTGTCGAAATTCAAAGGATGGTGCTTGATACTCAGGGCTGGGCGGCAGGCCTTGCGCTCGCCACCAAAGCCTGGCTGCGCGATCAGCGCGAAGGCGTACCGCCAGAGGGAGGCACCACCGGGTTGCGGCATGAATTTGCCAGCTACTTCCATGAAGAAGTGGTGGCGCAACAGCCCCAGAACATCCGCGATTTCATTGTCGATACGTCGATCCTGGAAGAACTGACACCCTCCGCCTGCGCCGCCGTTGTCAACAGTGCGGACGCGCGCACCACGCTTGAACAGGTTTTTGAAAGCGGCCTGTTTCTGGCGGAGCGCGACCGCGAGCTCAGTCGCTATCGCTACTACACATTGTTCCGTGAAATGGTGTTTGGACGTCTGATGAAGCGCGCGCCAGACCGGGCGGCGGAACTGCACCGCCGGGCCAGCCGCTATTTCGCTGAAACCGGCGATTTCGCGCGGGCGCTCGATCATGCCAGCCAGAGCGGAGACCGGACATTCATAGCCGATCAGCTCGAGCGCCTTGCCGAGCCGATGACCTATGGCGGTTTGCTTTACCGGCTTGATGAACTGGCAAGCGATCTTCCCTGGGAATTGCAATCCACCCGGCCTGCGCTGCTTCTGGCAATGTCATGGCGGCGATCTCGCAGGCTTGCGTTCAAATCAGCCGGAAGGCTGATCGAAGCCGCCGAAGCCATTATCTCCACCCGCGCAGTCAGCGGCGATTATGATGACCATCAGCGTGAGCAACTGGAATTCCATGTCCGCCATCGTCGCATTATGCTGGAAGCAGCGCGCGACAATATGGTTTATGTCGAGAAGGAATCCGAAGCCCTTCTTGAGGATCTGGGCGACGACCATCCCTATCTAAGCTGCACGTTGCTGGCACAGTTGCTTTCCGCACGGCGCGAACTCTATCATTTTCATGATATGCTGCGGCTCGAGGCCGAATTGCGCAAGGCGTTGGGCCGGCCGGGTTCGGATTTTGCCTCGATTGCACTCAAATCTTCCGTCGCGCCAACGCTCGTGGCCCAAGGCAAAACCCAGATGGCGCGGCAGTTTCTGGAGGAGGCGCACACGCTTTCGTCAAAGATGGAAATGCAGATTTCCGGGCTTGCGGCGCTTCCTGCGCTGCCTTTGGCGGAAATCCATTATGAATGCGGGGAACTCGCAAAAGCCGGGGAATTGGTCGAACGCTATCTGCCGTCAATCCGGCAATGGGGATTTGTAGATCAGCTTGCGTCGGGTTTCATTGTCCGGGCGCGATTGGCGGCAGCAGACGGTGATTTCCAGAGTGCGCTCTCCGGCCTGCAAGAAGCCTATCTGGTCGCGATTGAATGCGGACTGGACCGGTTGCGCGCGCTGATCCTGTCTGAACAAGTGCATATGCTGGTGAAAGCTGGCCAGATTGAGCAGGCTGAGCAGCTTTTCTATTCCAGCGACCTGTGTGTCGAAGGGGAACCGGTTCCCACACTCAATCCCACAAGACTGAATGAATGGATGGCGATTGCCTGGCTGCGCCTCGAAATGCACCGGTTCCGCCTTGTTCGTTCACGCAAGATCGCCAAACGCTGGCTGGAATTCGTCCGGCGGCGTGGGGCGATCCGCTCTTCGGTGACATTTGAGCTGTTGCTGGCGCAGATTGCGGTGCTTTCCGGCAACCGTTCCGAAGCACGCCGTTCCGTGCGCGCAGCCGTTGAACTGGCAGAGCCCGGCGGCTGGGTGCGGCCCTTTGTGGACGAAGGGGAAGCGATCTCGTCGCTGCTGGTTGAAGCCTATGCGAACGGGCCCGAACTCGACACGCCGGTTGACAGATTCGCCATGCATCTGGTGTCCGTGCTGCGCGGTCGCCCGCAACTGGACGCGGAAGAGGATGAGGATTTCGGCTTGGGCAGCGGCTTGTCTCTGCGCGAAGTGGAAATCCTAACGATGGTCAGCGGCGGGCTGCGCAACCGGGAGATCGGAGACCGGCTTGGCCTGACCGAGGGAACGGTCAAATGGTATATGCAGCAAATTTACGACAAGCTGGGTGTCCGCAGGCGTCCGCAAGCCGTAATCCGCGCGCGGCAACTGGGGATTCTACCCTGACGCAGCGCCCTATCTTTGGAAAGAGGGACAGGCCGTTCATTCGCCCTAGCGCACCGCCATGACCAGTTCTTCTTGAGGGTATTTTCATGGCCAAGGGCAAGGTAATCATCAGTTGCGCGGTAACGGGGGCGATCCACACGCCAACCATGTCGCCCTATCTGCCGATCACGGCGGAAGAGATTGCCGATTCGGCAGTGGGAGCAGCGGAAGCGGGCGCGGCGATCATCCACTTGCATGCCCGCAACCCCGTGGACGGGCGCCCGGACCAGAATCCTGATCTGTTCGAACCGTTCCTCAAAGTTATCAAGCAGCGCAGTGACGCAGTGATCAATCTGACGACGGGCGGCCACCCGTCGATGACGCTGGCGGAACGCCTGCGGCCCGCCACGCGGTTCCAGCCGGAAGTGGCCTCGCTCAATATGGGAACGATGGGGTTTGGCCTTTTCCCCATGCTGGATCGTTACAAGGACTGGAAGCATGAATGGGAACCGGCGACGCTGGCAGCATCGCGGGATCTGGTGTTCAAGAACACTTACAAGGATATCGAGGATCTGCTGGCGCTATTGACCCCTCTTGGCACGCGGTTTGAATTTGAATGTTATGACACCAGCCATCTTTATAATCTGGCCCATTTTCTGGATCGTGGGCTGGTGACAGCACCGCTGTTCATCCAGACTTGCTTTGGCATTCTTGGCGGGATCGGTAGCCATCCCGATGACGTGATGCACATGAAGCGAACGGCAGACCGGTTGTTTGGCGATCACTATGAATGGTCCGTTCTGGGGGCGGGTGCACGCCAGATGAGCATTGTGGCTATGGCAGCTTCGATGGGCGGCAATGTTCGTGTCGGTCTTGAGGATTCGCTCTGGGCGGGGCGTGGGACATTGGCGCAAACCAACGCCCAGCAGGTCACAATGGCGCGAGAGATCATCGAGAATATGGGCCTTTCAGTCGCAACACCCGATGAAGCGCGGGAGATACTGGCACTCAAGGGCGGTGATCGCACGGTCATTTGATGCGCATATCTGCGTCACCCTATCTTCGGGCCGGTAACGCACGGCAAAACGGGTGTAACGCGGCATCATGAAACTCGGCATATGCAGTCTTTGGGGAAACAGTCTGGACGATTTCCAGACGCAAATCCGCTTGGCGTCCGATCTTGGTTATGAACTGATCACTGTCGGCGATTCCCCCGCCGGCTGGCACGAACTGTATGTGTCGATGACGCTGGCCACGCAGCTTGCGCCAAAGGCCCGGATCGCGCCACTCGTGACGTCCCCCTTCATGCGCCATCCGCTTGTTTCGGCGAATGCGCTGTGTTCGCTCGACGAACTATCGGGCGGGCGAGTCGTGCTGGGCCTCGCTACCGGAGGCAGCACGATTTTGGCCGTTGGCCGCATGCCAGCCACGCAAGCCGAAATGCGCGCCGAGTTTGCTGCCTATCGTGCCTCGTTCACGGGGCAGGAGTTTGACTGGGACGGGCGACGGGTCAAATCGTTGCGCTTCCCCCGGCCTGTCCCCATCTACTATTCCGCCTTCGGCCCCAAGGCGCTGGCGTTGGCCGGGGAACTGGCTGACGGCGTTATCATCTTTGCCGGGCATGAGCATCTTGACGGTGCGGCGGCGAAAATTGCGGCTGTTCGTGATGCTGCCACCAGGGCGGGGCGCGCTGCGGACAAGATTGATGTGTGGGTAACAAGCTATATCTCCGTGCGGCCCACGAAGGCGCAGGCGATTGATGATCTGAAGGCATTTATTGCCGTCAACGCGATGGCGTTGCGCACGCCTGAGGCGCTGGCGATGCTACCGGAAAATGTCCGCCCATTGATCCTGGAATTCCAGAAGCGCTATGATCCAACAGAGCATGTAGTGGTCGGTGGCCGGAATGTCGCCTTGCTTGATGAATTTGGGCTTGCCGATTTTCTTCAGGATTTTGATACGATTGCCGGGCCGCAAAGCGTGGCGACCGATGCATTGCGCAGGCTGGAAGCCATGGGGGTCTCCACCGTTATCGCAGCGCTTCCGGGCCATGCCGACCCGCTTGAAACCATTCGCGGACTTGCGGCGGCGCGCGATGCCATGTGATCGGACATGACAATGTGGTGGTCACAAAGCGAAGCAGTTGACTGGTGCGATCGGCTCGAGAACAGACCGCTGGCAGAGTTGCTGATGGAGGCGGAATCGCTTGCCCTTGCAGGGCATGGCACGGTTATGACCTATTCCCGCAAAGTGTTCATCCCGCTGACCAAGCTGTGCCGCGATGTCTGCCATTATTGCACCTTTGCACAGCGGCCTTCGCAATTGGCGTCACCCTATCTAGATCTCGACGAAGTGCTGGCGATAGCGAGGGCGGGAGAGGCCGCTGGGTGTCGGGAGGCGCTGTTCACGTTGGGGGACCAGCCTGAAGTGCGTTACGCTGCGGCGCGGGCTTGGCTTGATGCGCGCGGGTATGAAAGCACATTGGCCTATGTTGCGTCGGCAGCGGCGGCCGTACTGCGCGAAACGAGCCTGTTGCCGCATCTCAACCCCGGGCTGATGGGCGCAACGGACTATGGCGCGCTGCGCCCCTTGTCGGCGTCTATGGGGCTGATGCTGGAAAGCGCGTCTGACCGGCTGTGCGAAAAGGGGATGCCGCATTATGGTTCCCCGGACAAGCGCCCGGCAGCGCGGCTGGAATCGATCCGCTTGGCAGGTGAAGCGCTGGTGCCCTTCACCACGGGCCTGCTGATCGGGATTGGCGAAACCCGGCTGGAACGAGTGGAAGCGCTGCTTGCGATCCGCGATCTGCATGCGCGTTATAGCCATATCCAGGAGGTTATCGTCCAGAATTTCCGCGCCAAGCCTGCGACGCAGATGCAGGGCGCGCCAGAGCCTTCGCTCGATGATCATCTCTGGACGATCGCGGCGGCGCGGCTGATACTGGGTACGGAAATGACGATTCAGGTGCCGCCCAATCTCCGCAAAGGCGCGCTCGCGCAACTGGTGCGGGCCGGGGCGAATGATTGGGGTGGTGTGTCTCCCGTCACGCCCGATCACGTTAATCCCGAAGCGCCCTGGCCGCATCTGGAAAAGCTGGAGACAGAGACCGAGAGCGCAGGGCGGCATTTGCGACAAAGACTGGCGATCGGCCCCGCCTTTGCGCAAGCGGTTCCACGCTGGGCTGATCCGGCGCTCCACAGCAAAATCCGCCGCGCCGTCGATGCACGTGGCGTGGTGCGCGAAGCCAACTGGCATCCCGGCAAGGGAGATGCGGCACCCGAGATTCTGCCATCGCTTGTGACCGGGCGAGATCCGCAGATTGCGGCGGCGCTGGCCCAGGCAGCGCGGGGCGAGACGCTTGGCCACGCACAGATTGCGAGGCTGTTTATGGCAGAGGGACGGGACTTCGATCATGTCCGGAATTTTGCCGATGATTTGCGTCGGGACAGAGTGGGGGAAGTGATCAGCCATGTCGTCAATCGCAATATCAACTATACTAATATCTGCCTATATCATTGCGGCTTTTGCGCCTTTTCCAAGGGCAGCACGAAGAAGGAACGCGGCCCGGCATATAATATTGATCATGGCGAGATTGCGCGGCGGACAGTTGAGGCATGGGAGCGTGGCGCAAGCGAAGTGTGCCTTCAGGGCGGTATCCACCCCAGTTATGACGGACACACCTATCGCGGGATCGTGGAGGCCGTGAAAGCAGCAGTGCCAGCCATGCACGTCCACGCGTTCTCGCCACTTGAGGTGCATCATGGCGCGACGACGCTGGGGTTGAGTTACGAAGATTATCTCGCTGGCCTGAAGGGTGCAGGGTTGGCGACCTTGCCGGGGACGGCCGCCGAGATACTTTGCGATGATGTTCGTGCGATAATCTGTCCCGACAAGCTCGATACGAATCAGTGGCTGGCCGTGATGCGCGCTGCACACGAGGTGGGCCTCAAGACCACAGCAACCATCATGTTCGGACATGTCGAAACCTATGCCCACTGGGCAGAGCATCTGGTGCGGGTGCGCGATCTTCAGCGCGAGACGGGAGGGTTTACGGAATTCGTGCCGTTGCCGTTCGTCCATATGGAAGCGCCGATGTGGCAAAAGGGGCTGACGCGTTCCGGCCCCACCTGGCGGGAAGCGGTGCTGATGCACGCAGTCGCGCGAATTGCGCTGGATGGCGCTATTCCCAACATACAGACGAGTTGGGTGAAGCTTGGTCCGGACGGCGCCGCCGCGATGCTGCAATCGGGGGCCAATGATCTGGGCGGAACGCTGATGGACGAGTCGATTACGCGTTCGGCAGGCGGCGTGAATGGCCAGAATTTTGACGCGGCGGCGATGCGCAAGATCGCTGCCGCGCTGGGTCGCCCTATTGCTGAACGAACGACCTTGTATCGCCAGCGCCATTCGCAGATGGCGGATGCAGACTGAAGGACGGGAATCTGGAAATGAATGGCATAATTGCGGTTATCGGTGGCACTGGCCATCTGGGTAGTGCGCTCGCGTGGCGGCTGGCCCGGGCCGGAAACAGGGTGGTGATCGGATCACGCACGGCAGACAGTGCAGCGGCCAAGGCGGCGGAACTGGGGCATGGCCTGACCGGAATGGCCAATGCGGATGCCGCCCAGGCTGCCGACATTGTCTTTGTGACGGTTCCATTTGCGGCGCAGACCGCGACGCTCGAAGACATCCGCCCGCATGTGGCGGGCAAGATCGTGGTGGATACCACCGTCCCGCTCGTGCCGCCCAAGGTGATGCGGGTGCAATTGCCGCCCGAAGGCTCGGCTGCGGCCAAGGCCGAAGCGATTCTAGGCGAAGGGGTACGGCTGGTTGCCGCCTTCCACAATGTCGCGGCGCACAAGCTGGCACAGGATGTTACGGTCGAGTGCGACATATTGGTCTTCGGCGATGACAAGGCCGCGCGCGCGGAGATTGTCGCGCTTGCCGATGCGATCGGGCTGCGCGGAGTGCATGCCGGGGCGCTGGTCAATGCGGTTGCGGCGGAAGCGATGACGTCGCTGCTGATCTTCATCAACAAGACCTATCAGGTCGATGGCGCAGGCATCCGCATCACAGGCGATCTCAAGCCGCCCGCCTGATCTCGTGAGCCCGCGCATAACCCCGCCGACCGACTGGACGGCACTTGTACCCTTGAAACAGGGCGGCGGTGGCAAATCCCGCCTTGCAGGCCATCTGCAGGCCCGGGATCGTGACGCGCTCTCCCTGCGTATGGTGCAGCATGTTCTGGGTGAACTGGGCAGGGTAAGCGCGATTACGAGGATAGTGATCCTGACCCCTGCCTGTCCGGATTGGTGGGAAGGCGCGTGGTCGCCGGATCAAGGGCGCGGGCTGAACCCGGAAATCGCGGCGTGGCGTGCCGCGCATGGCACCGCACCATTGCTTGTCATCCATGGCGACCTGCCCTTGCTGCGGGCAGCGGAAGTGGAGCAGTTGCTGGTCGCGGCCACGCAGTCTGGCGCGGCGCTTGCGACAGACCGGATGGGGCAGGGGACAAACGCGCTGGCGCTTGCCGATGGACGAGCGCTGGCGTTCGGATTTGGCCCGGACAGTCGCACGCACCACTCCGCCCAATGGCCCGACATGCCCGTTCTGTCCCTTGAAGGGCTGGCTACTGACATCGACACTGCCGACGATCTTGCCTTTGCCAGGCGCAAGGGATTCGAACTTTAGGCCTGCCTGTCGTCGGAAAGGTTTTGGTGCGTGCGCCTGTCTCCAGACCAGTGCAACCAGACCATCAGGAGAGGCACAAGTCATGAAGCTTAACGTCGGCGTGCCGAACAGCATGAAAGTGGCGGCCATGGTGCAGCCCTGGGAAGCCGGATTGTCAGGGAATGATATTGGTAACCTGATGGCGAAGGCCGACGCGCTGGGCTTCAACAAGTGCATGCTGGGCGAACATTTCATCATACCGAAGGAGCACATCGCGTTATCGGGTGACTGGTATTTCCATACAGTGGTGGCGCTGGGATATATTGGCGGGCGCACCAAAAACCTTCGTCTGTCTTCCTCGGTATCGATCTTGCCGCTGCAAAATCCGATTGTGCAGGCCAAGGGCTGGTCCACGCTTGATTGGCTGACAGGGGGACGGGCCGAAGCGCTGTTTGGCGTTGGCTGGCTGAAGGAGGAGTTTGACATTCTTGGTGTACCCTTCGCCAAGCGCGGGCGGATGGCCGACGAATATGTGGCGGCAATGATCGAGCTTTGGACCAAGGACGATCCGGAATTCGAAGGCGAATTTGTCTCTTTCAAAAATGTCGGCTTTGGCCCCAAACCGATCCAGAAGCCTGGCGTTCCGATCTGGTTTGGCGGTGATGCGGAAGCGGTGATGAAGCGCGTGGCAAAGTTCGGGAATGGCTGGTCGCCCTTCCGTACACCGCCCGAGACTTTCCCTGATTGCATCAACTTCATAAAATCCCAGCCCGAATATGACGGGCGCGCGCTGGGTTTCTTTTTCGCGCTCGAAATGCTCAATGTAGGGGCGCATCATGAAATACTGGATGATCCGCGCGCGCCCGGAACGCTCAACAAGCAGAAGATACTTGATCAGATCGGCTGGCTGAAGGAACTCGGCATCACGGAAACCATCGTGCCGCTGCCACCGGGAATTGTGGATAGCGAAGCCTATCTTGACCGGTTGCGCTGGGTGGCTGCCGAAATCATGCCGGTCATGGGCGACTGACCGTGATCGAGGCTGTTCTTGTTGTCCTGACCAACGCGGTTGAGGGGCGCGAAGCAGATTTTGATGACTGGTACACCAATATCCATATGCGCGATGCGCTGCGGTTCCGGGGTTCGATTGCCGCCCAGCGGTTCAGATGGGCGGCGGAGCAGGTGCAGGATTATCCATCTGGCTATGGCTGGAACTATATGGCGCTCTATGATGTCTTCGATCCAGCGCGCTTTTCCCGAGAGCATATGGAAAACGCCCTGACGCCCCGGATGATGGTGACCGATGCGATCCGGATGGATGGACTGAACGACTATCATTATTTCCCGATCCAGTTTCGCGACAATCACCCCGGTGCTTCTCATGAGGGGGGTGTCGTGATGGAGCAGATCAAGGTTGAGGGAGACGAGGACGCGTTTGTTCGCTGGTATAATGACGAATATTTTCCCGCTGCCGTTGCGCGTCCCGCTGTTCGCAAGGGCGCGTTCATGCGGTTTTTACCGCAAGGGCAGTTGGTCGATGCCGTGCCGGTCCACAATTATGTCGCGACATATCATGTCGAGAGCGGCGACGCCGCTGCGGCATGGCGAAGCGATGCTTCCCTTCGCGATTGCCGCTTCATTGACCAGACGTCGCTGTCCCTAACCTGTTGGGAACCAGTGACGCCAAAAATTACCGAGGATCAGGTCATCCACACAAGCGCCGCTGGACTTGCCGCCGAAGAAAATGCCCGTGCCCGCATGGGTGAACGGGTGCTTACGGATCGAGGTGACGAACTCAAGATGGCGTAGCCGCTGTCATTATGTCCATAATGTCCGCATAGTGCGGCGTGTGATGGCAAATGCCGCCATCTATCGAGATGATCTGGCCGGTAACAAAGGAGGCCAGATCGGAAGCAAGCCATAACACGGCACCGGCAATGTCTTCCGCAACGCTTTCGCGGGGCAGCATCACGTGGCGCTGGATCATGGCCAATTGCGCCTCGCTCATCTGTGCGCGGGCCACGGGGCTCAGCACAAGGCCGGGCAGAACGGCGTTGCAGCGAATGTTCATTCGTCCGAATTGGGCCGCGGTGTTGCGGGTCAGCGAATTCACGGCCGCTTTGGAGGCGCTGTAAGCGGGGTTGAGAAGATCACCCAGAATGGAAACGCCCGAACTGGTATTAATGATCGAGCCGCCGCCGCCCGCGATCATATGCGGCGCAACATGCTTGATCATCAGCATTGTGCCGCGCGTGTTGATGCGGAAGGCAGCATCCCAGACGTCGGGCTCCATGTCGGTCAGCGCGCCATCGGCCGTCATCTGGGCAGCGCCAGTATTGGCAGCATTGTTGTGGAGTATGTCAATGCGGCCAAATCGGGTGAGCACCTCCCCAATAAGCGCCTTGATGCTGGCTTCGTCGGCAAGGTCGAGGGGGAACGCGGTAGCGTCTCCCCCATCAGAAACAATGCTGGCAGCAACTGTCTTTGCACCTGCTAGATTGATGTCCGCGAGGACAACTTTGGCGCCCTGCTTTGCCAGCAGGCGCGCACAAGCCTCTCCGATGTTCGCACCGGATCCCGTAACGATGGCAACCTTGCCTTCGACCAGTCCCGCAGTCATTCTCCCAGCAACCCCCAGGTGCCCAGATCTTCGGCAGCGGTGAAGAAACGCTCATTCATGGGAATGCCGTTCTGGCCCCAGCTATCCATATTGGCGACCCACGCCTGAAGCCCGTACATCACAAACAGGCGCGTCTGTTCCCACGCCTCGTCAAAGCTGGGCACGCCTTGCGCGCCCGTGGCGATCAGATATTCGCGATATTGTTTCACCAGATCCTTGTGGTGTGCGCGGCGCTCCTCAATGGTCAGCGCGCCGATCACGAAATAGGTCAGATCACGCCAAGGCCGCCCGCGCCGGACAAGCTGCCAATCCAGCCAAAGTCGTTCGCCTTCTGGCAGGATATAGGTATTGCCCTGATGGCAATCGCCCAAAGCAATGCAATGCGGCGCATCATAGGCGCGTTCGAGTTCGCCCAGCCGATCAAACGCGCGCTCCACCTTGCGGGGGTCGGCCAGATAATGTTTGGGGGCGATTGCGCAAAATCCGGGATCGTGCAGATTTGCGTCTATCCACTGCCACATGATCCGCACCTGATCGCTGTCAACCGGCGTATCCATCTGGGTCTGAAGCCAAGGTGCGTTCTTTGTGCTGATCTTGTCGCTGCCCCACAGGCTGCCGTGCAGCTTGGCGAGGCCATTCAGATTTTCGCTGATCATATCGACGCCGTTCTTTTGGGTGCTGTGGCCGAATTTGCCCCCCCGATCATTCAGATCTTCAAGCACGATGAACCCGTGCGCGCTGCCGTCATCATCCCAATCCGCATAATAGCATGTGGCAGTGGGCACCTTCATTTCCTGAACCATAAAATGATAGAAGCGGGCTTCCAAGGCATGAATATCGACATTGTCGAATGATCCTGACCAATTGGCCTTCATGCACAGGTTGGCGGGCAAACCCGCTGCGCGACCAGCGTCGTTCCAATCCACCCTGACCCGCCATTTGGTGGTATGACTGTTGAGGAGTTCGACGGTTTCCATGCTGTTGGCGACAATGCCGGGATATTTATGACCCATCATGGTGCTGAGCCATGCGGCATCAACCCCGTCCATCGTGGTCGGCAAATGGCCGGTGCGTTCGGGGTAGGGGCGGGGGACGCAATTCGGATCTACGACCGGATTGACATATTGGGGGGCGGCTTGGGCGTCCATGACATGCTCCTCGATTTCAAAATGCAGTTGGGTTTAATCAGTTGACGCTGGGTCGCGTCTGATCTGTCGGCTGGCGAGAAGCAGCAGAATACCGCCTGCGACGCAGAACAGCATGGCGGTGCCGATGCCCCACGCGATGCCATCCCTTCCGCCTACAACATCGCTGACCTTGCCGATCAGCCAGGCACCGACGCCAACACCGATCAGATTGGCGCTCATCTGCACGCTCGATACCGCCAGGCCGCGCAGATGCGGCCCCGCGAGTGTCACGATCACGGCATAGACTGGGCCATTGTAGGACGCGCTGAAAAGCCCGGCGAGCATCAGAAAGGCGAGGACGACGGAGGTTTCCTGGCTCAGCACGGCACCAAAGCCGCTGGCCGCTGTGGCGATGGGGATGAGTGCGCCCAGCAATGCCGTCCGTGCCGGATCAAAGCCGCCGCGTCTTGCATTGATATGGTCTGCTCCCCAGCCTGCCGCTAGGCCACCGACAGAACCAAGGATGCCGTAAGCAATCGCCACGGTCAGCCCCGCTTTGACAATACTGAAATGATGGCTGCTGATGAGAAATGAGGCGAGCCAGATGCTCATGCCGTAGATACCGGCAGCAATGCAGGTGATCGCCGCCACACAAAGCGCGATGCCGGGAATGGCGAAAAGCATCTTCAGGCGGCTAAGCAATGCCTGTTTGTCTGGCTGGGTCATGTCGCCCTTATCCTGAATGCCGCGCACTGGTTCCCGAACTGTCAGGAACAGCAACGGGGCGAGCAGCAGACCGGGAATCCCTGCCATGTAAAAGGCCCAGCGCCAGTCATGATTTTCCACGATCCAGCCGCCCGCAAAAAAAGCGAGAGCAAAGCCGATGCCCGAACTCAGATACCAGATGCCAATCGCGGTCGAGCGCTTATGCTCCCCGAAATAGTCTGACAGGATGGACATGCCGGTGGGGGAGCCGCCTGCTTCAGCTATACCCACGGCTGCCCGGCCAGCGAACAATGACCAAAAACCGGCAGCCGTTCCGCACAATGCTGTGGCCGCACTCCACGCCGCCAGCGCGCCCGTCATCAGATTCTTGCGATTGTAGCGGTCAACCGCAAGCCCGAACGGGATGGCTGCGAGCGCGAAGGGCGCGCCATATGCCAGTCCGGCCAGAAAGCCGAGTTGTGATCCGGACAGCGAAAACTCTTTGCCCAGCGGGTGCAGCACCAGGCCGATAATCGCCCGGTCAATCCCGTGGCACGTCTGGGCGAACGTCAGGATAGCGAGCACATACCAGCGATAGGATGGCGAACTGATATCCTTCTGCACTATCCGTCTCCGCCATCAAGCCTCTTATCCTCCTGACAATTGCAGAGGGCGGGAACACGCAACCTGCCCAAGGAAAGGCGCAGACCTGACGGGCTTGCCAGAGACGGGGTGGCAATTGGAGACGGAAACGCGATGAGTGAGGCAGAGACCAACAAGGCCCTTGTGCGCCGCTTTCTGGGCGCGGTAGAATCGGGCGACATTGATACGATTGAGGCATTACAGGCGCCAGATTGCACGTGGTGGGTGGTCGGCAGCGGCGATTTGTCGCGGCAAGCCTATACGGACGCAGTGAAATCCATGCTGCTGACGGCCGCAACCCGCAATGTGGAGATCATCGGGATCATTGCCGAGGGCAATACCGTCGCTGCCGAAGTCCGCTCCGAAATGCATTTTGGCAAACGAGTCTATGCCAATGAATATCATGACCTGTTCGTGATCCGAAGCGGCCAGATCATTCATGGCCGGGAATATTTTGACACCAGCAAAGTCGCGGCCTTTTTCGGCGCGCAGGAAGGCTGACCTGATGAATTATGATGTGGTGGTAATGGGCTCGGGCGCTGCAGGACTGACGGCGGCGCTGGTCGCGGCGCAGGCCGGAAACAAGGTCGCCGTTCTTGAAAAGGCACCCCATTTTGGCGGAACGACGGCCATTTCGGGTGGCGGCATCTGGATTCCTGTCAGTCCACAGGCGAAAGCCGCTGGCGTCGATGACAGCATAGACATCGCGCGGGACTATGTGCTGGGTGTCGTCGGCAATCGTGCCGAACGCGCGCTGATTGACGCCTATCTGCGCAATGGCCCGGAAATGGTGGCGTGGCTCGCGGCGAATTCCCGCGTAGATTTCCTGATCTCCCCCCCATCAAGTGACTGGTATCCCGACGTGCCGGGTGCAGTCGATTTCGGCCGGTTGCTTGCGCCTGCTGAATATGACGGGAAGAAGCTGGGCTCCGATTTTGACCGGCTCGCAAAGCCGCGTCAGGAATTCAACGCACCCGGCGGGATGATGATTGATCTGTTTGATCTTCCCTTCATCGCCAAATTGCCGTCACCCGGCGCGCTTTGGCATATGGCCAAGATTGCGATCCGTTTCGTGCTCGATAAGCGAAAACTGGGCAGGGGATCGCGCCTGACGATGGGCAATGCGCTTGCCGGGCGGCTGCTGCATTCTGCGCTGGAAGCAGGCGTTGATCTTTATGAAAGCGCACCGATTGAGGGACTCATTACCCGCGATGGCAAGGTGACAGGCGTGCGCACTGCGATGAAAGGCGTTTCGACTGAAATCATGGCCAGCAAGGGCGTTGTTCTCGCGTCGGGCGGTTTCTCTGCCAATGCCGAATTGCGCAAGGCGTATATCCCTTTTGCCGAGCAGCATGTGTCGATCCTGCCCTATGAAAACACCGGCGACGGCATGATCGCGGCGCAGACGGTAGGGGCAGCGATGGGCGCCGAAAATCACGTCAATGCGGTGTGGGCAGTCGTTTCCAAACGCACGCGTGCAGATGGCTATGTCGAACGCTATGCCCATTTGATTGATATGTCGAAACCGGGCTGCATCGCGGTTAACAAGGCCGGTGCGCGTTTCGCCAATGAAGCGAGCGTGCATTTTGTCGAAGCCATGCACGCGACCGGCACCGTGCCTGCCCATATTGTCGCGGACGCAAAATTCGTGAAGAAATATGGCATGGGCCTTGTTCTGCCCGGCGGGGGCAAGATCAAGGAAATGGTCGGCTGCGGCTATATGAAATCCGGCTCAACGCTGGCGGAACTCGCGGGCAAGATCGGTATTGATGCGGCGGGGCTGGAAGCTACAATTGCCAAAAACAACCACTATGCCCAAAGTGGCAAGGATCCGGAATTTGGCAAGGGGGAGGCGCAGATCGACAAGGAAATCGGCGATCCCACCCATGGCCCCAATCCCTGTCTTGGCCCTGTTGGGGACGGCCCCTATTATGCCATCGAGATATTTCCGGGGGATGGCTCGACCACGGTCGGAGTGAAGATCGATGATCAATGCCGGGTGATCGGGCAGAGCGGTTCCGCGATTCCAGGACTGTGGGCAGCGGGGCTGGATGCGAATTCGATCTGGCAGGGCAAATCCCCGGCGCATGGCTGCAATATAGGCCCGGCAATGGTCACGGGGTATATTGCGGGCAAGAGTGTGGCGGGAATTTAGGTCCTAACCCGCCTGGCGCCGTTTCGCTTCCGCAACCATCTGGTACAATCCGCCATTATAGGTGGTGAGTTGTTCCATCGTCAGGTTTCGATAGGGTGTCATCGGGCAGAGCGAGTCCACCACGCCCCAGAACGGCTCAATCTTGTCGAGCACTTCATCGACGGGGCCGCATTTAACGAATGCTTCAACCATATCGTCGCTGACATTCTCGATCACGCTGGCCACATCGCCATGCTCGCCCGCTGCCAACTGGCAGGCACGTGCCATGTCGCCAAAGCCTACCGCGTCGAAAAAGCTCTCATATTCCTTGTAACCGGCATAGCCCGCAACGGTGGCGCGGCTGTCATTGATTGCCTGTTGCTTGTCATCATTGATCGCGATCCAGGGCCAGGCGTTGATCTCCACATCGCTCCGGTTGCGCCCAAACCGTGCCAGTTCGGTTTCTATGAAAGTCTTCTTTCCGACGGTGTAATCCACCGTCCACAGCGCATGCACCATCAGGCCGTCGGCAATTTCGAGCGACAGGCTGGTCAGCTTGTCCTTGAGCGCCGCAATCCAGATCGGAATAGCCTCTCGCACCGGAGGGGCAGTCAGCATCATTTCCGTCCATTCGGCGTTAAAATACTCGCCGTGCAGCGGTTCCATGCCCTTGTGCGCGTTGGCGTTGACATAACGCACGACCTTCACGACTTCACGCAAATGGGTCAGCAGCTTGCGCTTGGGTTCGCCATAAATGCCGCAAATCGCGCTGTGGAGTGACGTTCCCAAACCAAGCACGAAACGCCCCTGGCTGATCGTATCAAGTTCCATCGCCGCAAAAGCGGTTTCCACCGGGCTGCGCGTGCCTGCGACGGCGATCCCCGTCGATACCTTCAGTGTCTCGGTCATGGCGGCAACGGCGGCCATTGGCACAAAAGGCGGCCCATAAATCTGGAGCGAGAAGCAGCCTTCAAAGCCGATCGCTTCCATTTGCTTCGCAATGCCTCCCATCACGGGTGCCGGGAGGATCGGCATAACGCCCCACCAGCGGCGATCACCGCCAGTTGCGTTGGTCAGTTTTGTCATGTGCCATCATATCCAATGAGTTCGCTGCAATCTGCGCTCACATTGTCACGATACGTGAAGTCCCCGCGCGCCTGTCTTTCGGCCAGTGCGAGCATCAGCACGCGATATTTCTGACCGGCTTCGTCAAGAGGGGAGTGGAGATCCTTCCGCTTTTCTGGCTGCATGTAACGTGGGCTTTGCGGTGAGGTCATATAGCTGTCCTGCCGCGAAACCTTGTAGCTGGCCTTGGGCATCATATAGCGGAATGGGTTGGACTTTTTGACGTTTGATGTGTTCATCGCATAATCCAGCCGCGTCCGGTCGCGCGTTTCAGGCACGCACGGGTGGAATAGCTGGACATTGTCACCTGGCGAAAAGCGGCCATAGGCAATCGCGGCGTGGCTGCGCAGATAGATGCGGATCACCTGGCGCACCTGCTGCACGTCCTCTTTCACGCCGCCAAACATCTTCATGATCGGGGCAACAGATTTGTTGGTGCAGTGGCGCACCATTGTGATTGTCTCGCTGTCGTGGAAAACCTCTACGACTTCCTTGTCCATCATCTCGTCGCCAACCACATCGGCATGCAGAAAATCGGCGTGCGTCAGATCGATCAGGTTTTCGAGACTCAAAGGTGCCGTGCAGTCGAAACGCACGGTGCCCAGCATATGTTTGGGCAGCCCGCCATCTTCAGGCAAATAGGGCAGGCTTGGCAGATGTTCCGGCGCGGCATTGGCAGGATTGCCGAACCAGCCCCAGACATAGCCATATTTCTCGATAACCGGATAGCGACCGCGCGCATCGCTGTAGCTGCTCTTGGTGCACGTCAGCCCGTCGGCGGGATGAAATTCTGCGGCAACCGCTGCGCCGCCTTCGCGCCACAGGAAAAAGGGCTGCGAATACACGGCGCGCCGCACGGGTTGCTTCGTAACGGCGAAGCTGTGCGCGAGGGGGAACCAGGCATCCTTGAGCACAATATCATGCGGAACCCAGCTATTCACGGCAGCAGCGAAGCTGCGCGGATCGGCAGTGACGGGATCGGCATATTCCTGTGCCGGGGCAGTGTCTTTTACGTTGAGCATGATCGTTTCCTCACTCACGTCTATGCGGCGGCAGATTTCATGTGCCGGGCCGCAATCTCTTCCTTCAGCGCGACAGCGTGGATGGAAGCGGAAGGCTTCAACACGCGCAACGCCGCACCATCGATTGATGAGCGAACCTGGAACGGTGTTCCCACACCCATCAGCTTCGCCATCACACCGGGCCGCTTCACAGAAAGCTGCGCGCGCCAGCGGACTTGCGTCACCCCTCTTGCGGCAGGAACCGGGGCAATCGTCGCGGAGAGCAAAGGTGTGAACGTGTCATCACGCAGCAGCAGATCGCTTTCGCCAGTCACCGGGTCGGTCGATATGCGCAGCGTGATCGGAAAATCGGAGCTGAAAGGGGACGGCCAATGCGGCGATTTCCATTGGCAGGAGCGTTCAAGCACAAGTTTTCCGTCCTGTTCGGCCAGTTCGGTCATGAGGTAAGGGGTGAAATGTACGCCCCTCACCGCGATCACAAGAGCGGGATCATCAAACAGGGCGTTGATGAATTGGGTATGGTCAAGCGCGACCGTTTCGGTGCCAGATAGCGGCAATGTGGCTGGTGAGGCTGCGAGGGGCACTGCCTTCGCATTCAGGCAGACGCGCACGAACCCGCCACTTTCAGTGACAGCGAAAGGCACCGCACGGTAGAGCGGCGGATATTTCCGTTCGCCCTTCAGATTGGGAATATTCACCAGCCGGCCATTTTCGCCATCATAGGTCCAGCCATGATAGCCGCACTGGATATGGCCGCTCGTCAGAACACAACCCAGCGAAAGGGGCGCGCGGCGATGGGGACAGCGATCTTCCAGCGCGCGGACAACGCCCGCTTTGTCGCGCCACAGCACGATCGGCTGGTCGCGAATATCCACGTTGATCGGCTTGTTTCCGGTCACTTCCTCAGACCGGGCCACTGCCCACCAGTCATCCTCTACCATAGCGCGACTCGTTCCGTTCATGGCTGCGATGTCATTAAATTGACAGATGACAATTTAAATGTCAATCTCTGCGCATGAATATCGTTGCTTTCGCCGATCCCGCTGACCCACCCGGTCGCCGCCGCGGCAGACCTGCTGCGGACGCCGCCCAGTCTGTTGATGAAGCGCAGTTGCTTTCAGTCGCTTTCGCGATGTTTGCTGAGCAGGGCTTTGACGCAGCCACGGTGAGAGACATGTCCCGCCGGCTCGGCATAAGTCATAACCTTCTGAACGTTCGCTATGGTCGCAAGTCTGATCTGTGGAAGGCCGCTGTGGACTGGCGACTGGCACAGGCGTCGCGCGATGTGGAAATCGCTTTTGACAGGCGTGCGCCCGCCGAACAGCGCCTGCGTGAACTGATATCCCGGTTCTGCGCATGGGCGATGATTCATTCGGATATTGTCGCCATCAGCTATCAGGAAGGGCAGCGATCGAGCTGGCGGCTGGACTATATCGTCGAACGCTTCATCCTTCCCTTCCAGAAGCGGTTGGACAGTTTGATTGACGAAGTGACACAGGACCGGCCCGTTACCCCATTATCATCCGGTGCGTTGCTGGCGCTGCTTGTCCACGGCGTAGGCTCCTACTTCGCTTTGCGTCCTTTGCAGGAACAGTTGCTTCCGCAGGGAACAACGCCCGCTGCCGCGCGTAGCGAAGAGGCGGAGGCATTGGCGGCGTTCCTGATCGGCGGGCTGTTGCGGGCGGGTTGACCGTTTAGCCGTAGAACATTTCGCCGATACGCTGCCGGTAGAGAGCCGCTTTTTCCGGCCCGATCCCGAATTGCGGCACAACGGGCGTAATGGAATCGGCAAACTGCGCCCGTTCGGCAATTTGCGCGCGCACCTCGTCGGCAGAACCAAGGATCGTTATTGATGTCACCATCTCGTCGGGGCAGGCTTTTGCCATTGCGTCAAAATCCTGCACCGCAAACGCTTTCTGGATGGCTTCGGCTTCCTTGCCAAAGCCGATTTCCGCAAAATAGCGCAGATATTGGGGAGACTGGGTGTAAAAAGCGATGTTCGCGCGGGCATCGCGGATGGCTTCTGCCTTGTCGGGATTGATGACCGTGAAGATCATCAGATTGATATCCACCGCGCTGCGTTCCCGCCCGGCCTTGTCCAGCCCCTGTTTCAGGTAAGTGCCGACCTTGTCTCGCACCCAGGCCGTCGTCCACAGCGGATGCCCAAGCAGGCCGTCGGCGATGGCACCCGCCTGTTCGCAGGCTTTTTCAAACACAGCGGGCAGATAGATGGGGATCGCCGGGCGGCGGGCAGGGCGGGCGAGCCGGAAATGGGAAAGGTCAAGTGTGTGATATTCTCCCTCAAGCCGTTGCAATGCGCCGCTATGCCCCTTTTCAATGACCGCGCGCACTTGGGAGACGACTTCGCGCATATGCGAGAGCGGCTTGCCATAGGTCATGCCGAAGCTGCCTTCGATCTGGCTTTCCGCGCTCGAACCAAGGCCCAGAACCACCCGGCCATCGCTGATATGGTCAAGGTCAATTGCGCAGCAGGCTGTTTCGAGCGGGCTGCGCGTGAATGCCAGCGCAATCCCCGTGCCCAGCTTGATCCGCTTGGTGACGGCCGCTGCTGCGGCAAGCGTGGTAAAGGGTGCACCGAAAATCTGGGGCGCCCAGACACCTTCGACGCCTGCTGCTTCCCAGCTTTGCACCAGCGGCACCAGTTCTGTTGCCGACAGCACGGGCAATTCGGCCCAGACCGGTTTTGCGGCTACCATAATCAGAATCCCGTCGCGGTATCGAAATAATCGCGCCAGGCGATGATTTTGGGCCCATCCATTTCAAACACGCCCATCAGTCGTATCGAGACAATCTGTACGCCATCCTTGTCATAGAAATTGTCGGTGCGCTCGGTCAGCACGATATTACCATTCGCCGCAGCGTGATGAACGATCACTTCCCCCCATTCTGCAGGCTTCATCTGCACGAAGGCATCCATGAACCCCTTGGCTTCGGCAAAGCCCGTTGTTTTCGAAATGCCGACATTTTCCCAGATAGTCCGATCAGTGAAGCGGCGCTCCATCGACGCGAGCATATCCGCCAGCGTGGGCGTCCATTCGGAAAAGAACGTCAGAACTTCGGTCAGGGCGTCGCTCATCGTGTTTCCTCAATCCTCGTCGGCAATGGTAACGACAATCCCCGCGAGCGCAGCAGTGACCGGGATCTGGCAACTGAGGCGGCTGTTGCCGTTGCGATGATCGGAACTGTCCAGCAGATCATTCTCGTCGTCGGACATTACAGGCAGTTTCGATAGTGAGGCATCGTCGATGTGCACATGGCAGGTGGCGCAGGAGCAGCAACCGCCGCACAGGGCGAGCAATTCATCAAATCCCTCGTCACGGATGGCTTCCATAAGCGTGAGGCCCTCTACCGCTTCAACGTCGGTTGCGCTGCCGTCGCGTTTGATGATCCTGATACTGGTCACGAACAAACTCTCCTTGGGGAATGGGGTTATTGCACTTCGCGCTGAACGGGAAAGCGATCAAAATAGAACTGGAACTGGCTGCGAATGTCTTCCGCCGTTATGCCGAAATCACGTTCCAGATTGAACACGACCCGGCCCTTCACGCCGGGATCATTGTCGGCATGATATTGGTGCAACGTTGCCAGCGTCGTGGCGTCGAGCGGGATGCCCGCCTTGGCATAGATTTCCCGCAGGATTGGATTGGGATCTTTGATCCATTCGTGGAAATAGACGTCAATCGTCTGTTCCGGCGGCAAGACATCATGATCGCGCACGCAGCGTTCCAGCAGGGTCTTGTAGCGGTCGATCCAGTAACCCTTGGGCTCCTCGGGATCGGATTTTGTCCGCAAGATGCGAGAGGCATAGAGCCACATCGATAGGGTGGAGCGAATTGAGCCTACCGGATCGCGATGGGTTATCACATAAGTGGCGTCGGGAAAGGTATCGCGAAGGGCGGGCAGTTGCTCCATATGCTGCGGGCATTTGATCACCCAGCGATTGGGGCCCTTGAGGAAGGTGAGAACCTGAAGGCCCTTTTTCAGATAGGCATAGGTGCCGGACTGGTCATGGCTCAGATAATAATCGCGCCACCGGGGAACGAGGGCCATCCACTCAATCAGATAGGACGAGAAATCGAGAGCCTGTAACTCGATATCCTCGCTGATATGATCGGCTGAGAATTCATGCATATAGGCCATGTAAGGCAGGAGCGCCTCATATTGCTGCCAGCCTGCATCTGCTTTTGTCCAACGCGGATTGTGGTCTGTTGTTGTTGGCGCATCATCTGCGCCGGGAATGGGGGCGATGGCTTCCCACCACGGCAAAGAGCGAAGCCGTCTGTCAGCGCTGAGCAGCCCCAGCAAGTGCGTGGTGCCCGAACGTGGTGGCCCGGCAACGATGATCGGGCGATCAATCTTGATCTCGAGGATTTCAGGATGACGCTTGCATATATCTTCAACCCGCAAGCGATCAGAAGCATAACGCAGGATCATTCCCCATAGCCCGGCTTTGCCGACAGGAGACAGGTATGCATCTTCGTTGATCGCCTGGCACCAGATGTCGAGGCGTTCGACAAAATCCATGTCACCAAAATCGTAAAGGCCGGTTTGCATCCGGGCGGTTTCCAGAAAGCAATCCACCGAGAAGTCAAACTGCGCCTGCGCCGCGCCCGCCAGTGCAAGAGTTTGCGCCTCGCTCAGCACAGGGTCGCGCAAGTCGGTGATGTCGATCACCTCGCCTTTTTGGCCGGAACCGGACACATATCTCTCCTTCTGTCTGCCCGCCATCAACCGCGATAAATTCCTCTGTTGCCCTACCGAAAGATATGGGGGGTAGGCTGCGTGGCGGCGTAGCAGCGACTCCGGCAGAACAAGATTGTTGGTGAGGATGCGGTCGGCATATGGCGGAAAATCTGTTTGATCTGACAGGCAAGGTGGCGCTGGTTACCGGTGCGAATTCCGGATTGGGCTTTGCTTTTGCCGAAGCACTGGCGCGTGCCGGCAGCGACCTCATCATCTGGGGACGCCGCGCTGACGCCAATGAAAAGGCGGCGGTCGCCCTGCGGGCCTTTGGCGGCAAAGTGCATGCGGACAGTGTTGACGTGTCTGACGAGGCGAGCATTGTGCGCGGCGTCGCGTCCGGACTGGCGGCGGTGGGGCGGATCGATACCGTTGTCGCCAATGCCGGGATCGCGAGCCAGGCTGCGTTTGCTGATCTGGATTCCACAACCTATCATGATCTGCTTGGCGTAAACCTGCATGGTTCCGTCTTCACGCTGCGCGAAGTGGCGCGGCATATGGTGGCGCGGGCGGATGCGGGCGATCCCGGCGGATCGATGATTATCTGTGGCAGTGGTTCAATCTTTCAGGGCGTACCGACCATGGCACATTACGCCATCGCCAAGGGCGCGCTCAATTCTCTGGCAAAGACGCTGGCAGCCGAACTCGGGCCGAAGGGCGTGCGCTGCAATGTGATCGCGCCGGGATTCATTGTTACCGAAATGACAATGGCCGATCCGGCGGTCGGCAAGATGCTGTGCGATATGGTGGCAGAAAAAGCCCCGATCGGGCGGGCGGGCAATCCCGACGATTTGTGGGGGGCGGTCGTCTATCTGGCGAGTGACCTTTCCCGTTATCACACCGGCGACACACTGATCATTGACGGCGGCAAGATCGCCAAAAACTGACAAACACGAGGGGAAGACCATGGAACCGACAAGTATGACACAAATGCCGCCGCCGGTGAACACATGGGTGATGGAAACAGGCAGCTTTTACCTGTGGCCCGCCATTTTTGTGGCCTGTGTTCTCTGGGCAATGAAAACCAGGAAATTGCCTGTGATGCTGCTGCTTTTGATCGCGGCATCAAGCAGTTTCTGGCAGGAATTCTTCGGCGATTGGGGTGCCTATCTCTCGTGGAACCCGGTCTTTGCGCGGCTGCCCTTCTGGGGCGAAATGGCCTATACGACCCCGGTCAAACCATTGTTCATTCCCCTGAGCTGGGGATGGTGGTTTTCGATTTCGATTACCCCGCTGCTGATGCTGACGCTGTGGCTCGCGAAAAAATTCCCCACGATATCGAGCAATTGGTGGGCATTTGTGGCGGTTTTTCCGCTTTATTCGGCTTACGAGCTTTATGCAGAAGGGAATGCGGTTGCGCAGAGCTGGTGGTCTTATAACGCCGTCATCGGCCCGCAATGGACCGCAGCCAATGGCGCGGGCATGTCGATCATCTGGCCAGTGATCCTGGCGCTCTGGGCAGTTTTGGTCGTCGCGCTGCTGGCCAGAAAGGATGAAAATGGCCTGTGGTGGCACGAACGCAAGATGGGCGTTGCTGCCAAAGCGCCCGGTTGGGGCCGCGAACTGGCGCGGCTATGGGCGTTTATCGTGATGTTTCAGGTTACCTGTTTTCTCATTGTAACCCTGCCGCCCGTCGTCGCACGGCTGCTGTTCGGCATGCCCAGTGCGTTGGTGCCGTAATGGTATTCGCGCGCGCCAACGCCACGCACAGTCAGGTGGCCTATGTTACCAATGACATGGACAAGGCTTTGGCCGCATTCCGTGACCATTATGATGTGCCCGCATTTTATGTTTTCGCTAACGATACGCCGGGCCTGATCCAGTCCGATGGCGCGCGGCTGAAAATTGCCCTGGCACTGGTAGGCGGCGTCGAAATCGAACTGATCGAACCGCTGGAGGGCACGGGCACGATGTTTAGTGCGGTGCTGCCCGACGATGGCAGCTTTGCCATCCGCTTTCATCACGTGGCGTACCGGATCGAAGGAAGCCTTGCCAATTTCGAAGCGCACATGGCGTCCATTGATCAGGCGCGGCATCCCGTGGCGTTGCAGGGCGGTCTGGGGGATGTGATGCGCTTTGCCTATACCGATGAGCGCGCGATACTTGGCCACTATGTGGAGCATGTCTGGATGCACCCCGATCTGCTTGCACAAGTTTCCGGTGCCATTCCTGCCTTTCCGGCTATCCGATAATGGCATCCCGACTTGCGCATCTCAATTTTAGGGACGTTGGCGGATTGCCGTCGGTGGAGGGCAAGCGGCTTCGTGAGGGAATCCTGTATCGCAGCGAAGGGCCGCGCAATTTTGCGACGAACGATCTGGTCGCGCTGGAATCGCTGGGCATCGCCACCATCGTTGATCTGCGTTCTGCTGGAGAGCGTGCGGAAATGCCGCATTCCTGGCACGGGCAAGAGTGCCGGTGGCTTGGCCTAGATGTCAACGCAGACCTGCGTGTGTTCGGCGATGAGGGGCGCGAACGACTAAGCACTGGCGGCGATACGGCCATTGCCATTGCCACGATGGAAGACACCTATCGCGAAATACCCCCTGCGCTGCTGCCGCACTGGCCGATAATTGGAGAAGCACTTGGGGCAGGTGCGCTGCCGATGCTGGTCAATTGCACCGCTGGCAAAGACCGCACGGGGGTGGCCGTCGCGTTGCTGCTTGAACTGGCAGGCGTTTCGCGGGACGTGATCATGACAGATTATCTGAGGTCAGACGTGTTCGGTGCCAATATGCTCCGCGAAGGCACGGTCGAACAGGGGTTCATGGCAAGCTACGGTTTCCTGCCAAGCCAGGGACAGATGGAGGCTCTGATCGGGGTGCGGCCAGAATATTTGCACGCGGCCTGGATGGAAATCGAACGGACATGGTTGGACGTTGCTACCTATTTCGAAGCCGCGGGCCTGAACCCTGCCACGCAACACGAATTGCGCGATCTTCTGATCGCATGAATGAAACATCGGAAAGTGAAGGAATTTTGACATGAAAACGGGTGGAGTCATCGGTTTGGGCGGCATTGGCGGCGGCGTCGCGCAATGCCTAAAACGTTCGGGGCAACTGACAGCAGTCTATGATGTCCGGCCAGAAGCTGCTGAAAAGATCGGCTGTTCGGCGCGATTGACGGCTAGCCCGAAGGCATTGGCGGCGGCTTGTGATTGCGTGCTTATCGCCGTGCTCAATGGCCAGCAGACCGTTGCCGTCCTCTCCGGGCCGGATGGCGTGCTGGCAGCGGGCAAGCCCGGCCAGACCGTTATCCTGCTGTCCACCATATCCATGACTGATCTTGCGCAGGCGCAATCGCTGTGTGTGGATGCGGGCGTTACGTTTCTCGATTGCGGCGTGACGAACGGCCCGAAGTCGGCAGAGAATGGTCTCATCTGTCTGGCAGGCGGGAACGATGCCGATATGGCGGCAGCCAAGCCGATCTTCGATGGTTTTGCCGGATCAGTGATCCATATGGGCGGCCCCGGCGCGGGCATGGCCGCAAAGATCGCTCGTAACACAACCTATTTCGGCTGCATGCGGGCGGGCTATGAAGGGGCTGTCATTGCCCGTAACTATGGCGTCAAGCTGGACCAACTGCGGATGGCGCTGGCAGGTAATCCTGATGCGGGCGGTGGTCTGGAGGGGGCGTTGATGCTGATGCTTCGGCCCGATGCGGAGGGAAATCCCGAAGAAACCGCCCTGCGCGAATATCATTACTCGCTGATGATCAAGGATCTGGACGTCGCCATTGGAGAGGCCGCCAAATTCGGGGTGCGTCTGCCGATGGTAGAGTTGATGAAGGAACATGGCCGCGCGCAAACCGGTCTGGAATATCCGATGGGAGAACCAAAATGAACGAAGGACAATGGGAAAAGGGTCTGGAAACCTTCGATGCGGTTTATGGGCCGGGGACATCGGAAATGGTCAAGCCTTATAAGAATTCCCCGTTCAATCAGGAGATTGTTGGCAATCAGTTTGGCAATCTTTGGTCAAACCCGGCCATGTCAATCCGGGACAAGCGCCTTATGGTGCTTGGGGCAACAGCGATGCTCGGGCGGCAGGATCTGGTGGAAATCCAGATGACCGGCGCATTGATCAATGGCGAGTTTACGGATGAGCAGCTTGATCTGATCCCGCTGTTTCTGCTTTTCTATGCAGGGGCAGGCAACACCACTGCGCTGTTCCGGGGCATCGAAGCGGCAAAAGCACGTGTCGCGGCAATGAAGGCCGAAGAATAGCATTCCGCTATCGAAAGATAGGATTTTATACCTGCTCGGCCCGATATCGGGCTGACATCATTTCTTTCAGTTGGGGTGCCATTGGTACCCTTTAGCTGGGATTAGCCGATCAACACAGGTTGAAGCGGAGCCTTGAGTGCGTCCGTTTTTTGGAGGGGACTGAATATGCGACATTTCAAGATTTTGACGTCAACGGCAATGGTTGGGGCGATCCTTGCCACATCTGGCGGCGCCTTTGCACAAACTGCCGCTGCCGAAGAAGAGGGTGGCATCGCCGATATCGTCGTCACGGCGCGCAAGACCGAAGAAAGCCTGCAGACCACGCCGGTGGCCGTTACCGCGGTTGGCGAAGACAGGCTGGTCGCTACCGGCTTGCAGAATGTTACGGACTTGCAGCAGTCAGCACCAGGCCTGACGATTGCACGCGGCAGCGCCGGGACAGCAGGGATCGCTTTTGTTGCCATTCGCGGTCAGGGCAATTTGCAGCCGATCCTCGCGAACGATCCTGCGGTTGCCACTTATATTGACGGCGTCTACATTTCCCGCCCCACCACCGCGCAGTCCGATCTGCGCGATATCCAGCGCATCGAAGTGCTGCGTGGTCCCCAAGGTACATTGTTTGGCCGCAACACAACCGGTGGCGCGCTCAATGTCATCACCAAGGATCCGACGCAGGATTTTGGCGGCGACATTCTGGGTGAAGTGGGCAATCGCGGCCATCGCTCGGTCTCGTTCGGGATCAACGCGCCGATCGCGGACAATCTTGCCGGGCGGATCATGTACAGTTTCCGCGATAGCGACGGGATCGGCACCAATGATTTTCTGGGTACAGATGTGGGCGACCGCAAAAGCCATGTCGTGCGCGGCAAGCTGAAATATGACAGCGGCGATTTTTCGATCACGCTGGCGGGCGATTATAACGATATGAAGGATCACGGTCAGCTTACGCAACTGGCTGTTGTGAATCCGGACAATGCGACGATCAATTCTGCTGGTTTTGTCGCGATCAAGGCGGCACTGCTGACGGGACTTCACACCAAGAAAAACTGGTTTTCCACCTATGCGGGCGGGGTGGTGACACCCGCAGCCGGTGTAGTTGGCGTACTGAGCCAGCAAGCGCTTAGCTATTATGCCCGCAGCAAACCCTTCAATGAACTCAACACCTATGGCGGTTCGGTGACGATTGCAGGCAAACTGGGTGGCGTCGATTTGAAAGCTATCAGCGCGTATCGCCACAACCGCGATTTTGCGTTGAGTGATACAGATGGATCGCCAGCACCAGTGCTTGGTACCTACGCTGGATCAAATTCGCGCTATTATTCTCAGGAGTTGCAGGCGTCGGGCGATATCACGGAAGCGCTTAGCTTCATCACGGGTGCATATTACGGCAATGAAAAGGGGGAAGAATTCTCCCGTTCGCAGATTTTTGGCGGGCGCCTGCGCAACAGCGTTGCGGATATCGTTAACAAGACCTTCGGGCTCTACGCGCAGGGCTATTATGACATTACGGACTCTGTCCGCGCGGTTGGCGGCTTCCGCTACACATGGGATACGCGCAACAGCTTCCTGCACAACCAGCAGGTATTTGGCCTTCCTGCCAATGCTCCCGTTGCGGGCACACCCTTTGGCATCAACTGCACAGTGGCCAAGCCTGACGTTCCTGTAACCGCCACCGAATGCACCCAGACCCAGAAGGCGAAGTTCAACTATCCTGCCTGGACGGCAGGTGTTGACTGGAAGGCGTCGGACAATCTGTTCGTATATCTCAAGACGAGCGGTGCCGCGAAAGCTGGCGGCTGGAACTTGCGTGCTGGCGGTCTGCCCGCCTTCTCGCCTGAAAAGGTCAAGGATGTTGAACTCGGTTTCAAATCGGATTTCCTTGACCGGCATGTCCGCCTTAACATGGCGGCGTTTTACCTGGTCAAAACGGGTAATCAGGCGATCGTCAATTCCTTCGTTCCAGGCATTGGCGTGACGCAATATATCCAGAATAACGGCGATACGCGCACGTACGGCGTCGAGACCGAACTTACGGTGGTGCCGTGGCAAGGCATGGAAATTTCCACCAACGTCAGTCTGATGGACGGCAAGTACAAGAAGGGATCGTTCAACGAAACGCAGATCCTTTCGGCTGCGGATTTCGCCAATTGCAAGGTGAAAGATGCTGCCGTGGCCAATGGCTGCGTCGTCGATCTCAGCGGCCAGCCATTGATCCAGCTGCCCAAGCGCCAGATCAATATTTCGGCTACGCAGACGCTGCCGCTTACCAGCAACAGCAGCCTGAAACTGTTTGGCAACTATGCGTATGTCGGATCTCAGACCTTTCTGGCGGTGAATATCGCGCCGGAAAGCAGCAACGCTTCGTTGATTCGTCAGACGTTGGCGCAGAACGCGCTTGGCACGATCAAGGGCTATGGCGTGTTCAATCTGCGGGCGTCGATTACGCTGGACAGCCCGGCCATTGAACTGGCCGCTTTTGTCCGCAACGTTGGCAACAACAAACATATCGTCCGCAGCTTCCCCGATCTATATCAATCGATCGGCTTTGCTGCGGAATATGCCGGGGCACCGCGCACCTGGGGCTTGACCATGGGGTATAAATTCTAGTCAGCGCGTCAAATCGCGACCTTGGCTAGGGTCGAAAATTCTGGGGAGGGGCGAAGGCTTCTCCCCATTTTTGTGATCAAAATGCGCCCATCCCCTTTCGGATGATAGGGCCGGACACCGCTTGTTCTCCTATGCTCCACTCTCAAAATGAGAGGATTGCGGATGCGCGCGTTGCAGCAGATCGAATTTGACCGGGCAGCGTTTGCGACGAAGTACGGCCCTTGGGCGGTGATCGCAGGTGCCTCCGAAGGGACGGGTGCCTGCTATGCCGAAGAACTGGCGGCGATGGGCATCAATCTTGTGCTGGTTGCCCGTCGGAAGGAAGCGACACGCGCGCTTGGCGACCGGCTGAAAGCAGCGCACGGGATCGATTTTTTGGCGGTGACGCTTGATCTGAGCGCGCCGGGAGCCGGGTTGGCCATTGTTGACGCAGCGGCGACGCTTGATGTCGGACTCTATATCTCCAATGCCGGTGCCGATAATTTTGCCAATTTCTTTGAAGATGGCACGGAACGTGCGCACCGTCTCGTCCAGATGAATATCACCACGCTTGTTGATGCAGCGAACGGTTTTGGCGCCCGATTTCTAAAACGGGGTCGTGGCGGACTGATCGTCATGGCATCGGGCGCAGGGCTCGGCGGGCAGCCCAATCTGGCGTTGTATTCGGCGACGAAAGCGTTTGAAATCAACTTCGCGGAATCTCTGTGGGCGGAGTATCACGAACGGGGGATCGACATTATTGGCATAGCGGCGCCGATGATGGCCACGCCGATGTTACTTCGTACGGTACCTGAGGGCTTCGATTTTTCATCAGCTTACAACCCGGCGGATGTCACCCACAATGCGCTCGCCGGGCTGTTGCATGGGGAGCCGTTGCAGATTGTTCCCGATGGCCCCGGCCAGGAAAAGCAGCCGCAAGTGCTGGCTGACCGCAAAGCGCGCCTGGCGGCGTTTGTGGAATTCAACAAAATGTTCACAGGAAAGTGACGGGACGATGAAAAGACTTGAAGGCAAGGTAGCGATCGTCACGGGCGGGGGCGGCGGGATTGGATCAGCGGTTGTGCGCCGGTTTGTCTCTGAAGGCGCGCGGGTTGCCGTAGCAGATGTGTTTGCGGATTCCGCCAAGGCCGTTGCCGACACGCTGGGCGATGCCGCGCTCGCGGTGCAGTTTGATGCCTCCGATCCGGCTTCGGTAGAGGCGATGGTGGAAGCGACGGTTGGGCATTTTGGGGGGCTTAACATCCTCCACAACAACGCGGCGATGACTGACCCTGCAAAGCATCCTCTTGATACCGATGCCGTGACGATCCCGATCGAAATCTGGGACGAGATCATCGACATCAACCTGCGCGGCTATTTGCTGGGGTGCAAATATGCGATCCCGCACATGATCAGGGGCGGCGGCGGTTCGATCATCAACACAGCGTCGAACAGTGGCACGGCAGGTGATCTGGCGCGCATCGCCTATGGATCGTCCAAGGGCGCGATCATCACGATGACGAAATATATCGCCACCCAGCACGGCAAGCAGAATATCCGCTGCAATTCGGTTGCCCCCGGCGTCGTGCTGACGGAAGCCCTGAGCAAGACCGTGCCGGGGCTGGCCGAGATCATCAAGCGCCACATCCTGACACCGGAGTTCGGGGTGCCGGATGACATCGCCGCGCTGGTTGCCTTCCTCGCCTCGGATGAAAGCCGCTACATCACCGGCGAGAATATCTCGATTTCGGGCGGCGGGCTGGTGCATCAGCCGCATTATGCTGACTTGATGGATTTCATGGCGCAGGCGATGAAATGAATCGGCTCAGCGTTGCCGGTCTGGAAGCGCAGGCGCGGGCCGCGACGGGCCTGACGGACTTCGGGCCGGATACCGGCTGGCGCGAAGGGCTGACGCGGCTGGTGGCGGCGGTAGAGGCGATGGAGCCGAATGACCAGCTCCGCCATCTTGCCAGCCACAATATCATTGGCCAGCTCTCCACGCGGTTGCGCTTTGTGGCGGATGACAAGGCACATCCCGAGATCGCGGCGCAGGATGTGGGTGATCCGCTGATTGTTGTGGGCCTGCCACGCACGGGCACCACGATCAGCTATGATCTGCTCTGCCTTGATCCGGTTGCCCGTGCCCCGCGCGAGTGGGAATGGTATGTCCCCTGGCCACCGACAGAATCAGCGACTTTCGCAACCGATCTCCGTATCGCGGAGGTCACGGCGATGTATGACAATTGGCTGGCCCATGCGCCGCAGCTTGCAGATATTCAGCGGTTCGATTGCACCCAGCCCGGTGAGTGCAACCATGGGATGCAATATCATTTTGGCAGTACCAACTTTGCCGCAGAACTGGGTGTGCCCGATTTTGCCACCTGGATGCGGCAGGCGAATGTGAAGGGGCAATATGTTTCCCACAAACGCCTGCTCCAGAATTTCCAGTGGAAGGGGCCAAAGGGCCGCTGGACTCTGAAATCGCCGCAACATCTGTTTGATCTGCCCGCCCTTCTGGATGCCTATCCCGGCGCGATGCTGGTGTGGACGCACCGTGATCCCGCACTCACTTTCTCTTCGCTCTCGAGCATGATCGCCGGTTTTCTGGCGGCGTTCGGCGGAGACAAGGACAAGCACGCCATTGGCCGCGACGTGGTGGAAACCTGGATTGCCGGCATGATCCGGGGGCTGGACGCGCGGGCCGATCCGGCGATTGAAGCCCGGATTATTGATCTGGCGCACAAGGATGTGGTGGCCGATCCGCAAGGCGCAATTGCCCGTGTCTATAATCGGTTCGACCTGACATTCTCTGACGCGCACAAGGCAAAAATTGCGCACTTTCTCAGCGAGAATCCGGCGGCGAGGCGCATGGGCAAGCACAAGCATTCGCCTGAAGAATACGGCATCAATGTGTCGGAAGTGAGAGACCGCCTGTCTGACTATTACGACCGCTTTGGTCATTTGCTGGGGAAACCGCAATGAGTGTGCTTGATCGTTTTCGTCTGGATGGTCGCACCGCGATCCTCACCGGGGTTGGCCCTGGTGTGGGAGAACATGTGGCAAAAGCTTACGCCGAACTGGGCGCAAATGTTGTCATTTCTGCGCGGACAGCAGATCGCCTTGAGCGGATTGCAGCAGAGATAAATGCGCTGTCTGGCGGACGCGCACTGGCCATCGCTGCTGACGCGGGTGAACGTGCTGATCTCGAAAATCTGGTGACCAAGGCGCGCGAAGCATTCGGCCCCATCCACATCATCTTCAATAATGCGGCGGCGGGTGTCGTCTATGCGCATGATGGCGGGCTTTGGGCCAATAGCGATGACGTCTGGAAAACGGCGATGGACGTCAACGTGATGGCAACGTGGCGGCTGACCGAACTGACCGAAGCTGACATGAAGGCGCATGGCAAAGGCTCAATCATATCCGTGCAAAGCTGTGGCGGATTTACGCCGATTCCCCCTGCGGTGGCGTATGGCGTCAGCAAGGCGGCGCTGCTGTTCCTCGTGCGGGAACTGGCAAAGACGCAGGCACCCCATACCCGCATCAACTGCCTTTGTGTCGGCTCAATGAGTCCGGACGGGCAAGAGGCCGAGATTCACAAAGGGCTGGGCCTTGCCGAACGTAACGCCATCAAACGCTTCGGTGCGGCGGACGAAGCGGTGGGGGCTGCTATCCTGCTGGCTAGCGATGCGTCGAGTTACACCACCGGCAGCACTATCTTCACCGAAGGAGGCCGTGTCGGCACGATTTCATGACCAATCCGCTTCATACGGCCGATCAGGAAGCTGCTGAAAAGCAGGCGCTACGATTGATCGAGCGGGTCGATGTGCGGGCCGCGCGTGAAGCCGCGCGGCTTGGGATGCTGACTGATCCGGCTGCGGGTTCGCTGGATGGTTCGCTTGGCCTTGATCATGCACTTGATCAATGGGTGCTGGCGTTGGCGATGCGGGAAGCGAATGGCGATACCGCTGATCCCCGTGTCGTGTGGAATGTGTCCAACCCACCCCGCCATTGGTTCGGACACGTCTATCACGGTGCGGCGGTCGCGGTTGATAATCCGGACAATTTCAATCGCGAAATCCCGATTGATGGCGCGGGGCATTACGAGATCGATATCGGTTTTTCCGCCAATCCGCCACAGTTCAGCATCGTCATCGAAATGGAGCCAGACCATCATGCCGGGCTGGGCCGCAACATCGGCGCCCTGACGCTTCAGCAACTGTTGCCGCACTGCGACGCGGAGGGCCGCGTGACTGTGACAGTCGGGCCTGAACCGGGCGGGTCGCTGCACCTGCAAAGCGAGCCGGGCCGCATCCAGATTTACACTCGTGATAGTCAGGCAGACTGGAATCAGCGACCCGCACAGGTCAGCGTTCGCCGTCTTGATCCGCCGTCGGGTTGGGAGCTTCGCAGTGAAGACGAAATAGCGGCGGCAATCATTGCCGATATGCCGGCTTGGGTGCGGTTCTGGCGAGGTTTCAAGGATGACTTTCTGGGCTTCCCGGAACCCAACCGGCTGATTGGCCCCAATGGCCGGGATGGCAATTGGGGGTATTTGGCAGGCGGGCGGTTCCGTGTGGCCGATGATGAAGCCGTGATTGTGACGCTCGATCCAGCAGGCAGCTATTATACCGGTTTCCAGATCACTGACCCGTGGACGATTGCGCCTGATCCGATGCACCGGCTGGTAAGCCTCAACAAATCGCAATGCGCGCTTAACGCCGATGGCACGGTGACCTATGTGATCAGCCTTGCAGATCCGGGCATCGCCAACTGGATCGACACGGGCGGCCTGCATGAAGGCTGGATGCTGACGCGGTGGCAGGGCGTGCCAACCGAAGCGCCGCTTGACCAGATGATCCGGGAGGTGCGGCTTGTGTCGCTCGACAGACTGGAGGCAGAGCTTGCCGCCGATGTGCCCCGTATCGACCTCGCCGGGCGGCGTGCGCAGATCGCGAAGCGCGCGAAAACCTTTGCGCAGCGCACCAGCGAAAAGGGGTGGCGCGATGCAGGCTGACGGTGCCATCATCGAACTATGCCATGTCACAAAAGATCTGGATGCGACGCTCCTCCACTGGACGCATCACCTGGGGGCAGGGCCGTTTTTCGTATTCGACGTGCCGGTTCTGCCGGGCCAGCTTTATTATGGAGAGCCGACCGAGGTTTCGATGCGCGTGGGGTTCGGCTTTTCGGGCGGCATGCTGATCGAATTGTTGCAGCAGACCAATGACGGCGCGTCTCCGTTCCTCGATTTCCTGCGCGAACGGGGTGAGGGGCTGCATCACATCATGCCGCGGACCGATTTTGATGCAGGCTATGCCCGGCTTTCGACAGCGGGCCACAAGGTTGCCTTTTCTGGAACCATGCCGGGCGGCGAACGCTTTTGCCTGTTCGATACCCGCGCGGTGAATGGCAGCTATGTGGAATTGATGGAACTCTCCCCCGCGATGCTCGGCTCGCTCACCTTGATGGAAACGGCCCATCACGCATGGGATGGTGTAACTGATCCCGTGCGGGGGATGGACAGGCTGGCGGAGTTTGCGGGCTAAAGCTTGCCACTCCCCATTTGCGCAAACAATTTCTGGAAATCCGCATAGCTGGGCTGATGCGCCGTTACCCCGCCATCAATGGGAATGGCAGCACCGGTAATGAAGCGGCTTTCGTCGCTCGCGAGGAATGAGACAAGGTTGGCGATATCCTCTGGCGCGCCAAGTTGCGGGGTCAGGTGGTGCGAAAGGAGAATGTCCTTCACCACCTCGGGCGTCGATTCAATCGCCAGCGGTGTCAGGACAAAGCCTATCACCATGCAGTTGGATCGGACGTTCTGCTTGCCATATTGGGTGGCAATCATCCGGTTGAGATGGATCAGCGCGGCTTTGGACGAACCATAAGCCGTCAGCGTTGATTCGCCCTGAACGCCAAAACCCGAAGCGCTTTGGACGATCGATCCGCCGCCGCCTGCAATCATGTGCGGGATCACATATTTGCACATCAGCATTGCGCCGCGGACATTGACGGCCATCGCCAAATCCCAGGCGGCTGTATCAAGATTGACCACGTCCAGATCCTTCTGGCGCTGGGCATCATTCTGGATCGCTGCATTGTTGTGAAGAATATCGATGCGGCCAAACCGTTCGGCCACAGCGGCAACCATGTTTTTCACGGCATCTTCTTGCGTAAGATCGACAGTCATCGGTACGGCACCGGCAATCCTGGCGGCTTCCGCCGAAACCGCCTCTCCGCTTATATCTGCCATCACCACAATGGCTCCATCGGCGGCAAGGCGCGCGGCGGAAGTGGCCCCAATGCCTCCTGCGGCACCGGTGACGATTGCGACGCGATTTTCCAGCCTGCCTGCCATTGTGTTTCCTCTCTTTACCCTGTCATGCACTGATCGTTGGCATGATGACCTGCCGATTGGAAGGTTGTCAGCCGCCGCATTGGTTCAGAAAGGACGATATGAAGCGCTTCAATGGCCGTGATCGCTGGTTCATCCTGCTCCTGGGCCTTATCTACATGTTCAACTTTGTGGACCGGATGATTATTTCCGTGGTCGGCGAACCGATCCGCCGGGAATTCGGGCTTTCCGATTTGCAGCTCGGCTTGATGGGTGGGGCCGCCTTCGCGCTATTCTATGGCGGTATAGGTATCCCGCTGGCGCGGCTTGCGGAACGCATGAGCCGTATTGGCATTGTCGCCATCGCTACAACGCTGTGGTCAATGATGACCATGCTGTCTGGTGCTGCGGGCAGCTATGCGCAACTGCTGCTCGCGCGCATGGGCGTGGGGATTGGTGAAGCAGGCTTTACCCCGCCGGTCGTGTCAATGATCGCTGACCGGTTTGCGCCGGAAAAGCGCGCGACGGTGTTTTCTCTCATTGCGATGGGGGTTTCCGTTGGCGGTGCGGTTGGCGCTCTCGTTGGCGGGGCGATTGCCCAAACCTATGGCTGGCGCATGGCATTTCTGGTGATGGGCGCCCCGGGCTTGCTGCTGGCCCTGTTACTGTATCTGACGATTGCCGAACCCACGCGTTTGAATGCGGGAACGCATACACCTCCTTTCCTTGCGGTGTTGAGGCAGGTGGGGCGCTCCCCGGCTTTCGTGTGCTTTACGCTGGGCAGCGGCTTTGTCGCACTTGTCGGTTTTGGCCTGAACCTGTTTCTGATTCCCTTGCTGGTGCGGCGCTTTGGTTTCGATCTGAAACAGGCGGCGTTCACCTTCGCGATGACGTTCAGCCTGGCTACGGCAATGAGCGGGGTCGTGGGCGGGATGCTGGCGGACAGGTTCGCGGCGCAAGATCATGCCCGCCATGGCAGCGGCCCCGCGCTAGCGACGATGGCGGCCCTGCCGCTCTATCTCGCCGCCATTTATCAGGATGACTGGCGGATCATGGCCGGGCTGATCTTTGCCGCCACCTTCTGCCTCTACGCCTTTCTGCCGACGATCATGACAGTGACGCAGCGGTTGGTCGAACCACGTATGCGGGCCACCGCAGCCGCGATCCATGCGTTTGGGCAAACGGTGTTCGGGCTTGGTCTTGGTTCCCTCTTTCTTGGCTGGATGAGTGACCGGCTGACGCGGAGCCATTATGGCGAAACCTATGCCGTGGATTGTCTGGTCCGCAAGGCAGCTCTGCTGTCTTCCCGATGCACGGTGGCTTCCGGCACGGGCCTGCAACAAGCGCTGTTGCTGCTTGGACTGTTCCTGATTTTTGCCATCGCCAATTACTGGATCGCAACGCGCACCATCGCGGGTGAAATCGCGGCGATAGATCAGTCTGGCAGCATTATCGCGGCGTCGTCCGGTCAATCCAGTCATTGAGATCTGCCCAATGTCGCGCACGCGTTCCGGCGAAATTCTGACAATGCGCCGCATTTTCCAGCCGGTGCAGTTCCACGCTGGGTGCGGCGCTGAAATAGGCCGGTTCTTTTTCGGGGGCAGGGCTGGTGTCGATCGCGCTTTGGATGACGAGCACGGGAACAGCGATCTGAGCCGAAGCTTCATGCACGATCCCCGGTGTCAGCGCATCACGGCCAAGACAGGATGGCGATGGCGTGCCGTTGGCTTCATCCGCTTCGATCAGCGACAAAGGCACATCGGGCCAGTAAAACAGCTTCCGCATCGGCATACGCGGTGTGGGGATATAGCCGGACGGGATCAGGCCCTCTTGCAACGTGCCGACATCCATATCGCCAAGGATCATGGGCTCGTTCGCCCAGCCCATTACGGCAACCCGGTCAAATACAGGGTAGGCCGCTGCTTGGGTGATGATCATCAGTCCGCCCATCGAATGGCCCACGCCCGTGACAGACATCGGCCCGCCGAGTTGCGCGATGGCCTGTTGCAGAACAGAGGCATGGGCAGCCGCGATTTTCATCCGACTGAGCTTGCTTTCCGGCTCCGGTGTGCTGCTTGCTCCCATCCCCAGCATGTCGATCGTGAGCACGGATTTGCCCCGATCCGTGAAATTGCGCGCGAAGCTGTAGCTTTCGTCGGCAAAATGCGGGTGCCAATAGGCGCGGGTATATCCGCCGCCGTGGACTGCGAAAACAAGATGTTCCTCACCGTCCGCAGGCCTGTCCGGACTGTGCAGGGTGGCCGCGATATGGACAGGCTCACCAATGTTCACCGCAGCGGTTACGTCAAATATCATGTCGGTTGAAATCATATCGCGGCGGTTCCTGTTGCAGGCGGCAATCTGGCTGGGCAGCCCCGGTCTTCACCTGCCAGACGAAAGGTTGCGTATCGGCCCAAATCCTGACGATGGCTGGAACAGGTTGCGAGGAGCAGGCGATATGGCGAGTGATGGTCTGGAATGGGAGACGCTGATCGATGGCTTGCGCCCGCTCGGTGATGCCATGCGCGCGCGGGTTCCCGAAAGACTGCGCGGCGATCCGCACATCATGGCAGAATCGATGCGGCTGCTGCTTGCCGGTCTCGCCCGCGCCAGTTCTGACGCGCTGGTGGGGGATAGGCGCCATCCGATGTTTGTGCCGGAACTCAACATCGCGCAGAACATCTTCCAGCCCAATGCCGACACGATCTACAAAAGCTGCCTGATCGAACGCGGCGGCAGCTATGTGATCAAGGGAGATCGCGGCACGACGCGGATGATGATTCTGGCACAGATGGGGCCGGATACGCTGCGCACGGGCAAGCATCATCCCGTGCTGGGGCAGGGGGACTTCGATACGCTGACCCGCGACAAGGACGGCACTTTCGAAGTGGTGATTTCGCCCGACAAGCCGACTGGTCACACCGGTGACTGGTGGAGGCTTGATCCGGCGTGCGAGAAATTCATGATCCGCATCGTGGGGTGTGACTGGGGCATGGAACGAGAGCCGCGCTTCGGCATCGCGCGGCTGGATGTGGGCGAGGCCAAGGGCCGCCCTTCACCTGACGCCCTGCATCATGCCTTTGCGGAAATGCCGGGTATCACGGCAGTTTGTGCGCTTGCCTTTCCCACGCATGTGCAGGAATTGCGCGACGAGGGGTATCTCAACACATTGAAAGTGTTCGATGTTTCGCAAATGTCGGGCCTGAAAGGGCAGAGCTATTATGAGGGAGCCTATGAATTGGCGGATGATGAAGCGCTGATCACCGAGGTGAAAATCCCCTCCGAATATCGGTATTGGTCAATCATCCTGACCAACGAACTCTACGAAACGACCGACTGGTACAACAACCAGTCCAGCCTGAATGACACACAAGGTGTAGTCGATGCGGACGGTGTTTTCCGCACGGTCATTTCTGCAAGCGATCCCGGTGCGCATAACTGGCTTGATACATCAGGCTATCCCAGCGGTGCCATTCAGGGGCGATGGTTCGGTGCGAATGCCACGCCCAATCCGGTGATAAAGAAGGTGAAGCTGGGTGATGTGCGCAGCCATCTGCCCGCAGGTACCAGATATGTGTCTCCGGAAGAGAGAGTTGTGGCGCTGCGCAACCGCAGGCTCGCTGCACAAAAGAGGATTATCTGGTAGCAGCAATGGACTGACAAGCTGCTGCGCGTCGCTACCTGTCTTTCGGAAGGAAGCGGGCCGCCGATGCGAGTCTAGGGCCAGCACAAGAGATTTTAGGAGACGAGATGATGGCATCCGCTGCCCCCATGACACTGCCCGACCATGTGCCTGCCGACAAGGCCGTCACCTTGCCATTGTTCGCGCGCAAGGTCGTGAAGGATTGCCCGCAAGAAACACTGATCCCGGAAATGCATGCCACGCTGGGGCCGATTACCTATGTGACCAACATCTTTCCAGGCGATCAGCCGGGCTGGCTCCTCACCGGCTATGACGATGTGATGGCGATGCTGCGCAATGCCGATGATTTCACCAAGAACGGTATGGGCAAATGGGCGCAAAGCATTGGCGAAAGCTGGCTTGTGATCCCCACCGAAGCTGATCCGCCCATCCATTCGGGTTATCGCAAAGCGCTCAACCCCAGCTTCTCGCCGCAGAAGATGGCAGCACTCAAGGGTGATCTGAAGCGTCGGGCGACTGACCTGATCGACACGTTCAAGGATCGCGGCAGTTGCGATTTCGTCAATGAATTTTCCGAACGCTATCCCATTTACATCGTGCTCGATCTGCTTGGCTTGCCGACCGACCGGATGGAACAGTTCCTGGTCTGGGAAAAGGAACTGCTGCACACAAACGACATGGCCGTGCGTTCGGGCGCTGTGCGGGCGGTGAAGGATTATCTGATTTCAGAGATTGAAAGCCGCCGCGAAAATCCGCGCAACGATTATATTTCCGGCGTGCTGGAACTCGAAGTTGACGGCCGCAAATGGAATGATGATGAAGTGCTTGGCCATTGCTTCAACCTGTATCTGGGTGGCCTCGACACCGTGACGTCGCTGCTTGGCAACATCTTTGCCTGGCTGGCACGCAATCCAGAAAAGCAACAGGAGTTGCGCGAGAGTCCCGACAAGATCGTGCTCGCGGTGGAAGAGTTTCTGCGGTGCTTCGGTGTGGTGACCGCGTTCCGCATCGCCACCAAGGAAATCGAGATGCACGGGCAGAAAATCATGCCCGGCGAATATGTTTCGGTTTGCACGCCGGTTGCGAACAATGATCCCGCGACGTTTGATAATCCCCAGGAAATCCGCTTTGACCGTAAGGCTCCGCATATCGCGCTGGGCGGCGGCATCCACAAATGCCTTGGGATGCACCTCGCTCGTTTCGAGTTGCAAACGGCGCTGGAAGAATTCCTGAAAGCGATCCCCCAATTCCGCCTGAAGGATGGATTTGAGTTGGGCTATTTCGTGGGCAACATCATCTTCGTGCCCGATCTGCAATTGCAGTGGGATTGAGGCAATGCGCCCGGCTCAGGCCGGGTGTATATCTACATGAAAGCGACTGAGGCGCAGCGCCGCGATCTGCCAGCCATCTGCCGTCCTGCGATAGGTTTCGTGATACTGGCCGTATCCGGTGATTGCGCCGACGCCGGGAATGGGCGAATGCCCTTCCTGCCACACCACGCGATCCTGCATCGCCCATATGCCCGTCGCGCGATCAACGCTGGTCAGCGTAATTTCCGGCGTATGGACCTGATGGCTTGAGGCCGCATGGATCACGGCGAAGCGTATTTGTTCCATCAGGGCGTCGCGACCGTGAATGGGGGGATTGCCGGTATCCTGTTCCACATCCAGTATCGCATCTTCCAGAAAGAGTGCGGCTAATCCGTCCCAGTCTTTGGTATCCAGAAACCGGCAATAACGGGCTTTGAGATCCTTGATCGCTTCCCGCGCCAGAAGCTGTTCCAGACTATCCATTTCATGTTCCTCTCGCCGCTTGCGTTGCCGGATGCTCGCGCAGTTTCGTGGCGTCCCGGCCTGTCTGTCGATAGGTTGATGGACGAAGATGCGAGGCAATGACACAAGCAGAATCAAATCAGTGAAGAGGATCGTCGCAATGGCAGAAGAAGCGGGCAGCCAGGCATTGTTCGATAAATTCGGCACCTATGTTCTGCCGGGCCGTGTGGCCGATCCGCGTCGCGGGATCGAGGAAGCTCTGGAAGCGGAACGGATCGGCCTTGGCGCGGTCTGGATTTCGGAACGCTTTGCTTTGAAAGAACCTGCGGTGCTGGCAGGCGCTGTCAGCGAAGCGACCTCCAGAATCCGGATCAACGGCACTTTTTATGCCACTATGCGCCATCCCATCGTGACCGCCAGCATCGCCAATATGATGCAGGCGATGAGCGGGGATCGTTTCAGCCTGATGTTCGCCCGCGCCGTGCCCGCCTATATGAAAATGCTCGGCGCGCCTGCGATTACGATGGAACGGCTGGCGGACTGCATCAGCATCATTCGCCGCCTGTGGAATGGGGAAACGGTTGATTATGAAGGCGTACTCGGCAAATTCCCAATGCTGAAGCTGACAGACATGCACGAAGGCAAGAAGCCCCCGATCGTTTTCACCGCCATCGGCCCCAAATCGCTGGAGTTTGCAGGCACACATTGTGACGGCGTTTTGCTGCATCCTTTTGTGTCACCAGACGGGGTGCGCAACAGTGCGAAGATTGTCCGCGCCGCAGCGGAAAAGGCGGGGCGTGATCCGCTGTCTGTGCGTATTTATCACAACATCATTGTCGCTCCCGATTTGCCCAAGGATGAAGAGGAAGCCGTGGTGGGCGGTCGTGCCATCACCTATTTCGAACTCCCCGGCTTTGGTGATCTGATCGTGGAGATCAACGGGTGGGACAAGTCGGTTCTTGATGAAATCCGCGCGCATCCCAAGATTGCCTGCCTCAATGGCAAGCCTGCTGATCAGGCCTATACCCGGCAGGAACTGGTGGATGTCAGCCGCATCCTGCCGCAGCAATGGCTGGACGAAGGTGCTGCTGTTGGCACCGCCGCACAATGCGCGGATCAGTTGATGGCCTATCTGGATGCGGGGGCGGATGAAATCCTGCTCCACGGCTCTTCACCCAAGGATATGGGGCCGCTCACCACTGAGTTGAAGCGCGCTCTGGCTGCGAAGGGTTTGTAATCATGGCGATGACGGCGGCAGAAGTGCAGGCACGCTTGCGGGATTGGCTGGAAGCCAATGTATCGGGCTGGCGCAACGTGCGACTGCGTCCGCTTGAGGTGTCGCTTGGTTCGGGCTTTTCGGCGGAGATATTCTTTGTCGATGTCGATTATGATGATGCCAATGGGGCGCAATCCCGCACGCTGGTTGTTCGCCGCCAGCCGACCGATCTGGAAGTTGTGCTTGGCTCAAGCCTGTCCTTGCAGGGCAATATGATGGCCGCGCTGGATCGGCTGAAGGTCACGCCCGTGCCGGACTGGATTGGCATGGAGCTAAATCCTGATGTTCTGGAACTGCCCTTCCTCATCATGGGCCGCGTCACAGGCCAATCGGCAACGCAGCGCCCCAACTACAATAGCGCAGGCTGGCTGGCGGATATGACGCCCGCCGCGCGCGGAACAAGCTGGAAGAATGCCATTCAGGCTTATGCCGCGATGAGCAAGATTGACTGGCAGGCAGACGGGTTCGCTTTCCTTGCGAACGCTGAATGGGGCGCGCCGGGGCTGGATCAATATCTCGGCCATCTTGAGGCCTGGTATCATGGCTGCCGCAAGGATCGGGTGATGCCTTATGTAGATCGGGCGATAGGCCATATCCGAGAGCATCAGCCTGCTGATACACCGGTCAATGTGCTATGGGGCGATAGCACGCCCTCCAACGTGATGTTCGCGCCTGATGGCAGCGTGAATGCGTTGATCGATTGGGAACTGGCAGCGCTTGGCCCGTCCGAACTCGATCTGGCGTGGTGGCTCTATTTTGATGATCTGTTCAGCCGCCGGTTCGGCGTGGCACGGCTGGAAGGATTGCCAACTCGGGACGAAAGCATCGCCATCTGGGAAGCGGCGGCCGGGCGCAAGGCAGAGCATCTTGATTATTACGATGTCGTCGTGGCGCTGCGGATGGCGCTGGTGGTGGTCGGCGCGTTCGACCGGCAGGTGGGCATCGGCAATATCCCGCCCGAAAATGTATCGCTCAACGCCAATTTCATGACGCTCTATCTGGCCGAACGGCTGGGTATGGCAGTGCCCGAACTGGGGCCGGATTTCTATGCTTTCATGAGCAACATGACGCCGGTTGATCAAAGTACGGACTGATGGGAATCTTCACCCACAGTTGTCTCGGCACGAATGATCGGGAGCGCGCAGCGCGCTTTTACGATGCGGCGCTGGCGCCCCTGGGGATACGGCGGCTGGGCGACTTTCTGGATCAGGGAATGGCCTATGGCATCCGCGCCGCCGAATTTCTGGTGCTGACACCTCTGGATGGCAGTGCGGTAGTACCCTCAAACGGGGCCACGCTGAGTTTCAAGGCACCGGATCGTGCCGCAGTCGATGCGTTCCATGCGGCAGGTTTGGCCGCAGGGGGCAGTGATGAGGGCGCACCCGGCCCGCGCGGTGCGGTGCCACATGCTTATGGTGCCTATCTGCGCGATCCTGATGGCAACAAGATTTGCGCCTATTGCTTCAAAGTGCCAGCGGGCTGACGATCAACCCTCCGCAAAGCGGTCAATCTTTGCCAAGCCATTGTCGATCACGATAAGATCGCGTTCGGGCACCAAACAGCGGAAATGCAGGGACTGGCCATCCTGCCATATCTCCGTGCGGATAGTATCGCCGGGAATGACGGGTGCCGTGAAGCGCACGGCGATGCTGCTCAGCCGCGCTGCGCTGCCGCCGCATGTCGCGTGGATCAACGCACGAGCGGCAAGCCCCATCGTTGAAAGGCCGTGCAGGATCGGCTGATCCAGCCCCGCGCGTTTTGCCGTTTCAGGATCGATATGCAGGGGGTTTCGGTCACCCGATAGCCGGTAGCTCGCGGCCTGTGTTCTCGATGTTGGCAGTATCATCCTATAGTCCGGTGCGCGGTCCGGAACCAGCGGGAGGGGATCGCCCGGCAGCGCGCGCGCTCCGCCAAATCCGCCTGCGCCTTGCACGATCCAGGTTTCGCTCGTTTCGGCAATCAGCCGCCCGCCCGCCGTGCGGAGTTGCTTGGCGGCTCTGACATGTGCTGCCTTGCCCGCGCCCTTGTCGGCGATATCTGTCACCCGCGTTTCCCCGATCAGTGTATCGGCGGGATCGAGCGGATGGTGCAGCGTCAGGCGTTGTTCGCCGTGCAGGATGTTCAGCCAGTCCAGCCCGGATTTGGGATCCATCGGCCAGAATCCGGGCGTGCCCAGCACCAGGGCCATTGTCGGCAGCACCTGCAACCGGCGTTCGAAGAGGAAGGCCAACTCATCAATGTCAGGGCTCAACCCGGCACCGACGCCAAGGGCGTAGATAATGGCATCGCGCGGATCATAGTCATCGCGTGCGGTGGGGATGGCATAGGCGCGCAGCTTTTCGAGGTCGAGCGGCGTGGTCACGCCTGCAATGCCTTGCGCAACGCGCGGAGATTATCGTCCTCAGCGCGTATTGATACGGATGCCGCCGTCGCCATTTTGAAGCCGTGGAAACAGCCGGGATAGACTTGCAGTTCAACCAGAACCCCCGCGCGCGTGAGGCGCGTGGTGTAGGCAAGGCATTCATCGACAAACATATCAAGCGAACCAACGGCAATATAGGCGGGCGGCAGGCCCGAAAGAGTTTCCGCGCGCGCTGCCGACGCATAAGGCGATGTTTCCTTCCCACCCAGATACGCCGCGCGACAAAATGTGCTATTCTCCCGCGTCCAGACGAATTCGCCGGTGAACGGGTTGGCGTCGGCAGGGTCAGGCAGGCGGTCATCAAGCCGGGGCGCCTCCAGATGCTGGAACGCGATGGCATATTCCCCGCGATCTCGTGCCAAAAGGCACAGGCACGCTGCCATGGCACCGCCCGCACTCTCGCCGCTGACTGCTATCCTTGTGATATCTATTCCAAGTCTATCGGCCTGTTCGTTCAGCCACCGCAGCGCGGCATAGGCATCGTCCATCGGGCCGGGGAAGGGCGTTTCCGGCGCAAGCCGGTAATCGACGGACAGAACCAGGCAGTCCAGTTCGGCTGACCAGCGCATCAACTGCGCCTTGTTCATTTCCGGCACACCCAGCACGTGCCCGCCGCCATGAAAATGGAGGATGGCGGGTGCGCCTTGTGGCATCGCATCGGGGCGGATCATCAGGCAGCGGATTGTCCGATCGCCGTCGCCGGAGGGAATACACATCTCGCCACAGGTAACGGGTAGATCAGGGACGGGCAGCGCAGCCATCATTTGCGGAATGGCCGCCCGGATCATCGGCAGCGTTTCTGCGCTCAGCGCCATTGGCGGAAAGCTGTCGAGAACCGCCAGCAGTTCCGGATCGACCAGATGGCGCGTGGTCATTTGCGCAGTTTGCGGTCATCAAGGCCAAGACTGCGCCCGATGATTTCCTTCATGATTTCGGATGTGCCTCCAAAGATGCGGCTGATGCGCGCATCCTGATACATGCGGCAGATGCGATACTCCTCCATATAGCCCGCTCCGCCGTGCAACTGTACGCATTGATCCACTACGCGCGCTTCAAGCTCGCTGGTCAGCAGCTTGGCCGCCGCAGCGTCATCTGCCGTCAATTCGCCGTTATTGAGCAGCAGCACGCATTGATCGATATAGCACTGCAGCGCATCCAGCTCTGCCTTCATTTCAGCCATTTTGAAGCGGCTGTTCTGGAACGTGCCGATAGGTTGTCCGAACGCCTTGCGCTCTTTCACATAATCCAGCGTGATGTCGAACGCGGTTTGGGCCGTGGTCTGGAATATGATTGCGGCCACCAGCCGCTCCTGCGCCAGAAAGCGCGCAAGATATTTGAAGCCCATCTTTGGTTCACCCAGCACATTCGCCTTGGGCACTTTTACGTCATTGAAGAACAGCTCGGCGGTGTCCTGCGCCTTGAGCCCCATTTTCTTCAGTTTGCGACCGCGTTCAAATCCTTCCATCCCGCGCTCGACGAGAAACAGCCCAAGCCCGTGGCTGCTATCGGGATCAGTGCGCGCCGCGACCACGACCACATCAGCGAGAATGCCGTTGGAGATATAGGTTTTCGATCCGTTGAGAAGCCAATGGTCGCCCATATCAACCGCGCGGCTCTTCATCCCGGCAAGGTCGCTGCCCGTGCCCGGTTCGGTCATCGCGACCGCGAGGATTTTTTCACCCGAAACAATGCCCGGCATGAACCGCGCTTTCTGTTCGTCGGTGCCTAGCTTGGCGATGTAAGGCGCAACAAGATTGCTGTGCAGATGGAGGTAGAAGCCCAGATCGCCGTGTCGGGTATTTTCTTCCATGATGATCTGCTCAAAGCGGAAATCATCGATACCCAGCCCGCCATACTGCTCTTCTGCCCAAGTGCAGAGCAATCCGTTCGCGCCCGCTTTCAGGAAAGCATCCCGATCAACAATGCCCGCTTCGTGCCAGCTTTCGACATGCGGTTCGATTTCCGCCTGGATGAATTTGCGAACAGAATCCCGGAACTGGTCGTGCTCGAGATCAAATGTCATGCGCCGCATTGAAACTGTCCCTTGTTCAATAGAAACCGTTGCCCGAGGCTGCCTTGTCACGCAGCCAGGCCGATGGCGTGAAGCGTGGCCCGAACTTCTGCGCCAGCCGGTCACATTCGGCGACGAATTTGCTGATGCCCACAGTGTCGATATAGGAAAGCGTGCCGCCCGTCCAAGCCGGGAAGCCCCAGCCATATACCGCGCCCAGATCCCCGTCTTCCGATGTTTCAATGACGTTTTCTTCACGGCAGCGCGCGGTTTCGATGGCCTGTGCATACAGGAAACGCTGTTTCAGTTCTTCAACGTCATAGTCCTGCGCTACCGGGAAGAGCGCGGCAAGGCCCGTCCACAGATGCTTCCCGCCTTCGGCCGGATAATCGTAAAAACCGCCGCCGCTCTTGCGGCCGGAGCGGTCCGCTTTCTTCATTGTCTTCATCGCCGTGACGCCAGCGGGGATGACGTATTTTTCGCCCTCCTGCTCAATGGCTTGTTCGACGATTTTGAGCGGCAGATCGAATGTCAGTTCATCAAGCAACGCAAGCGGGCCGACGGGCATGCCCACAGCCTTGGCGGCATTCTCGATGACGGCGGGCGGCACGCCTTCCTGCAACATGGCGCCGCCTTCGTGGATCAGCGTCTGGAACACACGGCTCGTATAAAAGCCGCGGCTGTCATTGACGACAATCGGTGTTTTGCGGAGCTTTGCGACAAAATCCAGCGCTTTGGCGAGTGTTTCGGGGCTGGTTTTTGCGCCCTTGATAATTTCTACGAGTCCCATCCGGTCAACGGGTGAAAAGAAATGCAGGCCAATGAACTGGTCGGGACGGGCTGAGGCTTCGGCCAGTTTCGATATCGGCAGGGTCGATGTGTTGGAGGCGTAAACCGTCGTGGTCGGGATGATCGCTTCGGCTTTGCGGGTCGTTTCCGCCTTGATGCCGATATCCTCAAACACCGCTTCTATGATCAGGTCGCAGCCTTCCAGCTGGGCAAAGTCATCAGCGGGCGTGATCCGGGCAAGAATGCTGTCCGCCTTTTCCTGCGTCATGCCGCCGCGCGCCACCTGCTTGCCAAATGCTGTTTCGGAATAGGCTTTGCCTTTGGCGGCGCTTTCCATATCGCGGTCGATCAGGATGACGTCGCAACCGGCTTGTGCCGAAACCAATGCGATGCCCGCGCCCATCATCCCGGCACCGAGCACGCCGATCTTCCTGAATTCGGCTTTCGGCACGCCGACTGGCCGCCGCGCGCCGCGTTCTGCCGCCCCTTTTGACAGGAAGGTGGTACGGATGATGTTGCGCGAAACCGGGCTGGTCAGCAGTTTGGCGAAATATTTGGACTCGACTGAAAGCGCCTTGTCGAACGGCAGGATAGCGCCTTCGTAAATGCAGGAGAGGATCGCGATGGGCGCGGGCAGGTTATAGCCCGATTTGGCGACCGATCCCGCCGTCATCATCATGCCGGCAGAATATTCAGGAATGATCAGGCCGCGCTGTTCGGGCAGGGCATAGCCCTTGACGTCCCAGGGTTTGACCGGGTTCGGCCCGGTTGTCAGCCAGGCTCGCGCCGTCGCGTCCATCTCAGCCGCAGGAACAACCGCATCGACAATGCGAAGGGAGAGTGCCTCGGCACCCTTTACGGCGCGACCAGACAGCAGCAATTCCGTGCCGACTTTCACCCCCGCGATGCGGATGATGCGTTGCGTGCCGCCCGATCCGGGCAGGAGGCCGACATTGACTTCGGGAAGGCCGACCACGGCTTTTGGGTCGTCCACAAGGATACGGTAATGGCAAGCGAGGGCCAGCTCAAACCCGCCGCCCAACGCCAGCCCGTTCATCACGGCCACCCAGGGTTTTCCAGATGTTTCCATCGCCCGGTGCATGGCACTGGCTTTTTGGCTGAACGCATACGCGCCCTTCAGAGTCAGCGTTTCATAACCTTGCACGAGCAGCTTCAAATCGGCTCCAGCCATGAAGGCAGGCTTGGCCGAAGTCAGGATCACACCCTTGATGCTCTCGTCCGTGGCGATTTGTGCTGTTGCTTCCATCATCTCCGCAATGAAAGCGTCGGAGACGAGGTTCATTGACTCATCAGCGTTATCAAGCGTGAGCGTGGCAAAACCGTCAGCGGCTTTTTCGATCTTCATATGTCGCATGGGTAAAATCCTTCGCGTCAGACGCGTTCGATGATGGTGGCAGTGCCAAGACCATTGGCGGCACAAAGCGTGACAAGGCCGGTCGATTTGCCCGTGCGTTCGAGTTCGTCGAGCACGGTTCCGGTGATCATCGCGCCTGTCGCGCCCAGCGGATGGCCCATGGCAATCGCGCCGCCGCAGACATTGACCTTGTCATGTGGGATGCCCAGTACCTTCATGTAGCGCAGTACCACGCTGGCAAAGGCTTCGTTCAGTTCGAACAGATCAATATCGCTGACCTCCATCCCGGCATTTCTGAGCGCCTTTTTCGTGACGTCGCCAGGGGCGGTCAGCATGATCGTGGGTTCAGATCCCATCGACGCATAAGAACGGATACGCGCGCGCGCCTTCATCCCTGTGCGTTCGCCAAATTCCTTCGATCCGATCATCACGATGCCCGAACCATCGACAATGCCCGAACTGTTGCCGCCATGATGGACGTAAGAGAGTTCCTCGATTTCGGGATAGCGTGCCTTGGCAACAGCGGCGAATCCGCCTTTGCCAAGCCCTTCAAAAGCGGCCTTCAGCTTGCCAAGGCTGTCAAGCGTGGTGCCTGGCCGCATATGTTCGTCATGATCAAGAAGCACTTCGCCAATGACATCCTTGATCGGCACAATCGCACCGGCAAAGCGGCCTTCGGCCCAGCTTTGCGCCGCGCGCTTCTGGCTTTCCACGGCATAGCCATCAACATCTTCCCGCGTGAATCCGTCCAGCGTGGCAATCATGTCGGCACCAATGCCCTGCGGCGCATAGTGATTGTGAAACGCGACATCCGGATCTGACGTCCAGGCCCCGCTGTCATAGCCCATGACAGTGCGGCTCATGCTTTCGACGCCCCCACCAATTCCGGCCTGCATCACACCGGCATGGACTTGTGCGGCGATCAGATTGACAGCGTCCAGACCAGAAGCACAAAAGCGATGCACCTGCTGGCCGCCCACGCTTTCGGCATAGCCGGCATTGAGTACGGCAGCGCGCGCCAGCACGCCACCCTGTTCGCCAACAGGCTGGGCAGTACCAATGATGACATCATCCAGCAGCCCAGTATCAAGCGCATTGCGTTCCCGGACGGCCTCAAGCAACTGGGTCACAAGCTGCACCGACGTCACTTCATGCAGAGCGCCGTCGGGCCGTCCCTTGCCGCGCGGGGTGCGCACATGATCATAGATGAAAGCGTCCATCAGCCAGTCCTTGCGATTTTCAGAGTGAGCCTGTTGCCCGTCTCTCCGCATCAATGGCCGCCGCTCAACACCTATCGAATGGAGGGGTAAGCGATTTGACGGGGCCGCGATGAAAATCGAAGCGAGAAGGGCCGGGTGTGTTGCCGGATTGCAACAAACCACTCCCTTTTGGATGCAAAAGGACATGAAATGTGCCCAAACCTGCCTGCCAATCTTTAGAT
>JANOAJ010000031.1:0-6966 GCA_031411035.1 Sphingomonadales bacterium | reverse complement strand
GGGTGGGGGTGGGGGGGGGCATTGGCCGATGTGTGTCAGGCTCACCGGCCCCACCCCCGGCCCCTCCCCTGAAGGGGAGGGGGGCTTGATCAATATCCGTTCAATTGCGCCACGCGATTGGCGTGGAAATATACGTCCCCGAAAAACTCGTCCAGCGCGCGATCGCGTTTCATGTAGAGCCCGATGTCATATTCATCGGTCATGCCGATGCCGCCGTGCATCTGCACGCCTTCGCGCACCGCAAGGTTGCAGGCCTTGCCCGATTTGGCCTTGGCGGCGGCAACAAACAGCTCCGCCCGCGCGTCGCCAGCATCCAGCAATTGCTGAGCCTTGAGCACGATGGACCGCGCGCCTTCCATTTCTCCGTACAGATGCGCGGCGCGGTGCTGCAGCGCCTGGAATTCACCGATCACCCGGCCAAACTGCTTGCGCTGCTTGAGGTAATCGAACGTCATGTCCATGGCCCCGCTGCCCACGCCCACCATTTCGGCAGCCGCCCCGGCGCGTCCGGCATCAAGCAGCTTCGAAAGCGTCTTCCAGCCCGCATCGACTTCACCGACAACTGCGTCCGCTGTCACCTGCACCCCGTCAAAGGACAGGCGGGCAGACAGCGAGGAATCGACCAACCTGTCCGCTTCGCGGGAAAGTCCCGCTGCGTCCGCCGGCACCGCGAACAGCGTAATCCCGGCGTCCTCGCCCGCGCTGCCGCCAGTGCGCGCGGCGACCAGCACCATGTCAGCAACATGGCCGTGCAGCACGAACTGCTTCTTGCCCGAAAGCCTGAAGCCGTTGCCGGAACGCTCCGCGACCAACGCGGTGCCAAGCGGCTGATGCTTTGATCCTTCGTCAATCGCCAGCGCGACAATCGCATCCCCGCCGACGATCTTGGGGAACCAGTGTCCGCGCAGATCGGCGCTGCCGGATTTGAGCGCCTCTACCGCTGCTACGGCCGTGGTCAGAAAGGGTGAGGGCGTCAGGTTGCGGCCGATTTCTTCCAGCACAATCCCGGCTTCGACATGGCCCAACCCCAGCCCGCCTTCTGCCTCAGGAACGAGAATGCCGGTAAAGCCCATTTCGGCAAACTGCTTCCACAGGTCCCGTGAAAAGCCGGTCTGGTCGTGGCTGTCGCGCAAGGCGCGCAGATGTTTGACGGGTGCCTGTTCGGCCAGCAGCGGGGCAACACTGTCTTTCAGCATCACCTGGTCTTCGGAAAGGTAAAGCGCCATCAATCAGGCTCCCGGCATATCAAGGATGCGTTTGGCGACAACGTTGAGCATCACTTCGCTCGTGCCGCCTTCGATGCTATTGGCTTTGGTGCGCAGCCAAGCGCGGGGACGGGCCCCTTCGCTGGTACGTTCGCTGTCCCATTCCAGCAGATCCGAACCGCCCGCCGCCATAACCAGTTCGTGCCGCGACTTGTTCAGTTCGGTGCCCACATATTTCATCAGGTTGGAATAGGCGGGGTGGGCGCGGCCGGTTTTCCATTCGTCCATGAAGCGTTCGCCGTGCGCGCGATAGGTTAGGTTTTCCACATCGAACATCGCCATTTCGGCGCGCAGCACCGGGTTTGCCGCCAGTACATCCTTGAATGTCGCGCCAAGGGAGGCAGCACCGCCATCACCGCCCATGCCGGAAATCATCTCGCGTTCGTGGCCCAGCAGATATTTGGCGACATCCCAGCCGCGATTAAGCTCGCCCACAATCTGGTGTTTGGGCACGGTCACATTATCGAAAAATGTCTCGCAAAAGGGTGAGGCACCGGAAATCAGCAGGATCGGCTTGGTCGAGACGCCAGGCGTCGTCATGTCGAACAGCAGGAAGCTGATGCCGCGATACTTGTCTTGCTTGTCAGTGCGGACAAGGCAGAAAATCCAGTCAGCCTTGTCGGCATAGCTTGTCCAGATTTTCTGGCCGTTGACGATCCAGTGATCGCCCTTGTCCTCGCCATAGGTTTGCAGAGAGACGAGATCGGACCCGGAGCCCGGTTCGGAATAACCCTGGCACCAGCGGATTTCGCCGCGCGCGATCTGGCCCAGATAATGGACTTTCTGTTCTTCGGTGCCGAATTTCAGCAGCGCCGGGCCCAGCATCCAGATGCCGAAGCTGTTCAACGGGCTGCGGCAGCCGCGCTTCGCCATTTCGGTGCGCAGGATCTTGGTTTCCTCCGGGGAAAGGCCGGCACCGCCATAGGCCTTGGGCCAGTCCGGCACGGTGTAACCCTTGGCCACGCAGCGTTCGAGCCAGAGTTTCTGCGCCTCGTTCTTGAATTCCACATTCCGTCCGCCCCAGCAGACATCACTTTCATCCCGCACGGGCAGGCGCATTTCGGGGGGGCAGTTTTCATCGAGCCACGCGGCCGTTTCGGTGCGGAAACTCTCCAGATCGCTCATCAGGTATCTCCCATTCTGGTTGATTCTCTAGGGGGCAGGACTTGCTTTACGCAAGCGTCAATTAGCGGGGCCTCCATTCCGTAGCGGCAAATCGAAGCGCGTTGACGCGTGCATTCCGCTGCCTAAGCTGAGTCGCAAAACAGAGTGGAGAGATGGAATGAGATTCGCAGGCAAGACCGCCGTGATCACGGGGGCCGCGTCAGGCATTGGCAAAGCGACCTGCCTGTTGTTCGCCCGTGAAGGCGCAACGGTGATTGCCGGCGATATCGACGAGGCAGGCGGCAATGATCTGGCTGAGACCTCCAACGGCAAAATCCATTTCAAGCGAACGGACGTGTGCGCTGTCTCAGATATCAAGGCGCTGATGGATTTCGCGGCGGAGAAAACCGGCGGGATTGATGTCGTCTTCAACAACGCAGGCGCTGGCGGCGCGCGCGAGGGCATTGACGAAATTGATGCCGATGGATGGGACCGGACGATGGACCTGCTCCTCCGCTCGGTCGCGATGGGCATTCGTTATGCCGTGCCGCACATGATTGGGCGTGACGGCGCGTCCATCGTCAATACAGCAAGCGTGGCGGGGCTGGGCGCGGGATACTCACCCACCGCGTATGCCGTGGCGAAATGCGGTGTGATCCATCTGACCAAGGTCGGCGCGACCGATCTTGCCAAGCATAATATCCGGATGAACGCGATCTGCCCCGGTTTCATCCAGACAAACATTTTCACCAGTTCCTTCGACGTGCCCGAAGCGCAGAAGGAAGACGCGAAAAAGGTAATCTTCGAACTGTCGAACCACACCCAGCCGGTCAAGCGCGGCGGCCAGCCCGATGATATTGCCAACATGGTTGCCTTCCTTGCGAGCAAGGAAGCCGGGTTCATCACGGGCACGCACTTCCTTGTCGATGGCGGGATCACCACGGGACAGCCCCATAGCTGGAACCCGGACGTGCCGGGTCTGTTCGATTCCCTCCAGGCGCTTGCGGAGGCACCCGCCGCGTGACCGCGCCCGCAGGCCGGGTGCCGTTGTCGATCAAGCTGTTCCATGGCCTCGGATCGGTGGCATACGGCATCAAGGATAACGGCTTTTCGACCTTCCTGCTGCTGTTCTACAATCAGGTGATCGGGCTGGACGCGAAGCTGGTGTCGCTGGCGCTGATGCTCGCGCTGTTCGTGGATGCCTTTGCCGATCCGGTGATCGGCCATCTTTCCGACCGCACCTACACACGTTGGGGACGAAGGCTGCCCTGGCTGTATATTTCGCCCTTTCCGCTGGCGCTTGTCTGGATTTTGATGTGGGCCGCGCCTGACGGGCTGGGCAGCGGGATTTTCGTCTATCTTCTGGTCGTTGCCATTCTTGTCCGCGCGCTGGTTTCCTGCTGCGAAGTGCCCTCGGCGGCGCTCGTCCCGGAACTGACGCGCGATTATGATGAGCGGACCGTGGTGATGCGCTATCGCTATCTGTTTGGCTGGGCGGGCGGATTGCTGATGCTGTTCCTTGCCTATGATGTGTTTCTTGTTCCCGATGCCACCCACAAGGTCGGCCAGCTCAACGAAGCGGGATATTGGGCGTACGGCCTGTGCGGGGCAGTGGTGATCATCCTGTCCGTCGTGATTTCAGCGCTGGGCCAGCACAAACGCGTGGCACATCTGCCCGCGTCACGCCCGGCCAGGGCCGGTTTCCGCCAGTCATTTGACGAAATCCGCGAATCGCTCACGCATCCCGCTGCGGTCATTTTGTTGAGCGCGGCGGCGGTCGCCTATACCAGCCAGGGCATCACCTTTTCGATTTCCAACTATCTTTACATCTTTGTCTGGCAATTCTCGGCGCAGGCCTTCACCTGGTATCCTTGGCTGCTGTTCGGCAGTGTGGGCGTCAGTTTCTTCCTTGTAACGCCCCTTACCCGCCGGTTCGGCAAGCGGCTGACGGCGATGGTGATGGGCGTGACGGGTCTGATTTTCTGGATCTCGCCTTTCAGCCTCAATCTGCTCGGGCTGTGGCCGCCGGTCGGGTCCGACACTTCGACACTTCTGGTCTTCGCCTTTGCCTTCTGCTCGAACGCGACCAGCGTTACCGCGATGATCACGGCGCAGTCCATGGTTGCCGACATTGTTGAGGCCTCGGAAATCAAAACCGGCCGCCGCACCGAAGGCGTGTTTTCGGCGGGCTGGCTGTTCACACAGAAGTGCGGCACGGGGCTTGGCATCTTCTTTTCAGGCCTGATTGTCAGCCTGTCCGGCCTGCCCGAGAAAGCGGTTCCCGGCGCTGTGGAACGGGGCGTCATCACCAATCTGATGCTGTCGTACATCATCATGCTCGTGCTGCTTTCGATTGCCTCGACATGGATATTCTCGCGTTTCCCGATCAACCGCGACGATCATGAGGCGCGTTTGCGCCAGTTGGCCGGAAATGCCGAGTCTCCTGCTTGACGTGAACGTAAAGATGGGCCACCGCCGCGTCCGATAAGGAGACAGAGTCGATGAAAGCCGCCATTCTCACTGCGCCCGGCCAGCCGCTTTCGGTTGAGGATGTGGTTATCTCCAATCCTGGCCCGCGCGAAGTGCTGATCCGTACCGCGGCGTGCGGCTTGTGCCATTCCGATCTGCATTTCATCGAAGGCACTTATCCGCATCCCTTGCCCGCGATCCCCGGACATGAGGCCGCGGGCATTGTTGAAGCCATAGGCAGCGAAGTGCGGACGGTGAAAGTGGGCGACGCGGTGGTTACCTGCCTTTCTGCATTTTGCGGTCACTGCGAATATTGCGTCACGGGGCGGCTTTCGTTGTGCGTCAGCGGTGACACGCGGCGTCAGGCAGGCGATCTGCCCCGGATCACCCGTCCCGATGGCTCGGTCGTCAACCAGATGCTCAATCTCTCGGCCTTTGCCGAAATGATGCTGATCCACGAAAATGCCTGTGTGGCGATCAACCCGGACATGCCGCTTGATCGCGCTGCCGTGATTGGCTGCGCCGTTACGACCGGGGCGGGCACCATCTTCAACGCCTGCAAGGTGACGCCGGGCGAAACTGTTGTCGTGGTCGGGTGTGGCGGGGTTGGCCTGGCGACGATCAACGCCGCGAAAATTGCCGGGGCAGGGCGGATCATTGCTGCTGATCCGATGCCGGAAAAGCGTGCACTGGCCATGAAACTGGGCGCGACAGACACGGTTGACGCAATGGCGAGTGACGCTGCCGGGCAGATTCTGGAAATGACCAAAGGCGGCGTCGATCACGCCATTGAAGCGGTCGGGCGGCCTGCCTCCGCCGCGCTGGCCGTGGCGTCGCTGAAGCGCGGCGGCACGGCGACGATCCTGGGCATGATGCCGCTCAACGAGCGTGTCAGCCTTGGTGCCTTTGATCTGCTTTCGGGCAAGAAGCTCCAAGGCGCACTGATGGGGGCGAACCGATTCCCGGTCGACATTCCCCGGCTTGTGGATTTCTACCTGCGCGGGCTGCTCGATCTGGACAGCATTGTTGCCGAGACGATTCCGCTTTCTGCGATAAATGACGGGTTCGACAAGATGAAGAGCGGTGCTACCGCCCGGTCGGTGATCGTATTCGACAGTTAAGGGAATAGCATGACAACGGCACTCGACGCACAGACCCTGTTTAGTGGCACCGTCGCTCCGGAAGGGGCGGATCTGCTTGACGAAGCAAAGCTGACGGCCTGGATGGAAGCCAATGTGGAAGGCTTTGTCGGGCCGCTCCGGCAGGGCAAGTTTGCGGGCGGGCAATCCAACCCCACCTATCGCATCGATGCGACCTCCGGCAGCTATGTCCTGCGGCGCAAGCCCTTTGGCAATTTGCTGCCCTCCGCCCATGCGGTTGACCGGGAATTCAAGGCGATTGCCGGGCTTTATCCCACCGGTTTTCCGGTCGCAAAGCCTTATGGCTTGTGCCTTGATGACAGCGTGATCGGTAGCTGGTTCTATATCATGGGCATGGTGGAAGGTCGGACGATCTGGGACGGCGCGATGCCCGGTTCCAGTCCGGTCGAACGCCGTGCCACTTATGAGGCGATGATCGATACGCTGGCCGCGCTCCACAATATTGATCACGTCGCGGCAGGGCTGGAAAGCTATGGCAAGCCCGGCAATTATTTCGGGCGTCAGGTGGATCGCTGGACGAAGCAGTATCGGGCTTCCGAAACCGAAACGATGCCGGAAATGGAGCGGCTGATTGAATGGCTGCCCCGCACTCTGCCCGAACAGACGCGCATCAGCGTGGTGCATGGCGATTACCGCATCGACAACATGATTTTCCATCCCGCGGAAGCCAAGGTGATTGCGGTGCTCGATTGGGAACTGGGCACGCTCGGCGATCCGCTGGCCGATTTCACCTATGTCGCGATGGCGTGGGTTACGGATAATGGCGGGCGTTCGGGTGTGCAGGATGTGGATCGCGTGGGCCTGGGCATTCCCGAACTGGACGAAATGGTGGCCCGTTATTGCGCTGCTACGGGCCGGGATGGCGTGCCGGATATGAACTGGTATTTCGCCTATAATTTCTTCCGCCTTGCCGGGATCATTCAGGGCATCAAAAAGCGGGTGATCGAAGGCACGGCCAATTCGTCTCA
>JANOAJ010000030.1:0-1777 GCA_031411035.1 Sphingomonadales bacterium | reverse complement strand
CAGCACCACTTCCTCTTCCGCTTCGGCAAATACCACGCGCTTGGGATGCGCCCGCGCGCTTTCATACGCCAGCGTCAGCACCGATGTGGTGGGGTTGAGCCGGGCTTTCAGGCTGTGGCGATATTCATCCATGTCGAGGATCGGCTTGGTCGCAACGCCGGAATCCATCGCCGCCTGGGCAACAGCGGCAGGCACCACTTCCATCAGGCGCGGATCGAACGGGGCGGGAATGATATAATCCTCGCCAAAGCTGGCCAGGTGCCCGCCATAGGCTGCGGCCACTTCTTCGGGCACAGGTTCCCGCGCAAGCTGGGCAATCGCGTGGGCCGCCGCAATCTTCATTTCCTCGTTGATTGCCGTCGCCCGCACATCAAGCGCACCCCGGAAAATGAACGGGAAACCCAGCACATTGTTGACCTGGTTGGGATAATCCGAACGACCGGTGGCAATGATGCAATCCGGGCGGACGGCCTTGGCCGCGGGCGGCGTGATTTCCGGATCCGGGTTGGCCATCGCGAAAATGATGGGTGCCTTGGCCATTTTCAGGATCATGTCGGGGCTGAGTGCATCCTTGGCCGAAAGACCCAGGAACACGTCTGCGCCCACCAGCGCTTCTTCCAGCGTGCGTGCGGATGTATCAACCGCGTGCGCCGACTTCCACTGGTCAACCCCGTCGCGCCCGCGCCAGATCACGCCCTTGCGATCACACATGATCACATTGTCATGCCGCACGCCCATTGATTTGATCAGCGACGTGCAGGCAATCGCCGCGGCACCGGCGCCGTTCACCACCACCTTGATTTCGGAAAGTTTGCGCCCGGTAATCTCGCAGGCGTTGATCAGGCCGGCGGCGCTGATGATCGCAGTGCCATGCTGATCATCATGCATCACCGGAATCTTCATCTTTTCCTTAAGCGCCTGCTCGATGATGAAGCATTCCGGAGCCTTGATGTCTTCCAGATTGATCCCGCCAAAGCTGGGTTCCATCAGCGCGACAGCATTGATGAAGGCTTCGGGATCCTCCGTATCCAGCTCGATATCGATGGAATCGACGTCGGCAAAGCGCTTGAACAGCACCGCCTTGCCTTCCATCACCGGCTTGGATGCCAGCGCACCCAGATTGCCCAGCCCCAGAATCGCAGTGCCATTGGAAATCACCGCCACCAGATTGCCTTTGGTGGTATAGTCATAAGCCAGCGCCGGATCCTCGGCGATGGCCAGCACCGGCACGGCAACGCCGGGCGAATAGGCCAGCGACAGGTCGCGCTGTGTCGCCATGGGCTTGGACGCAATGATCTCGACTTTGCCGGGGCGCCCGGTGGAGTGATAAAACAGCGCCTCGCGCTCGGAAAACTGCACCTTCGATTCGCCGCTCATGCCATGCCCCTCGTTAACGGTTGAAATTCGGTGCGCCCGATTGAAGCGGCGACCTTAGGCGGAAGCGGCGCATTCGGGAAGATGGCGAATTGGGGCCGCACACAAAAGTGTGGGCTATGCTATCGACCCAGTCTTAGGGGCAGCATGGCGACTCGGGTTCGATCGGCATCAATCGTTACGAGGACGCCTTCGACCAACGCATCGACTAGCGTCAGAATTGCTGACGAAACAAAAGCGCCCACCTGTTCGGGGTTCAGATTCTCAGCCCGCAACTGGATTACGCTTGGTTTCGAACCCTGATTCGCTGCCAGGATTGCACCAAAATCGAGATCGTTGGTCAGAATGACAAACTCGTTGGCGGCGGCGTATGCCATGATTTCCGTGTCGGCAGTGGTCGCAG
>JANOAJ010000029.1:0-2630 GCA_031411035.1 Sphingomonadales bacterium | reverse complement strand
AGGAATTGACCGAACGCCCAACTGCCCAGCCCCGAGTCAGCATTGATGTGTCCGGAACGTCCTGCATCGGCAAACTGGCCACCCCATACCGACGCGAGCCTGCGCGCACGTTCATAGGGAATATAGTGATCGTCATGGCTTGCCACCACAATGGTATCAAAAGGCATTTCAATCTCTGGCGTAGGCGCAAAAGTGGCAAGAGGACTGGAGGAATCGATGGTGTCAACTTCCGGCGGCGCTACCAGCAGCGCGCCCAGAACCGGATTGCCGTGCGCTGGCTGCTCGTAGTTCGCCCACCATGCGACGGCGTAGCAGCCAAGGCTGTGCGCCACGAGAATGACGGGTCGATCCGCTCGGTGGATGGCCAGGTTGAGCTTGTTTACCCAGGTGTTCCGGTGCGGCTTTTCCCACATACCCAGATCAACGCGGACACAGTCGCCCCGCTCCAGCTCCCACTTTGTCTGCCAATGCTCAGGGCCGCTGTTGTGGAGCCCCGGCACGATGAGAATCAGGGGAACCTGTTGCTCAAGAACGTCAAATTTGGCCATGATTGCATCTCCATTTTCAAAAATGCTGACCGGTCGACTCGGCGTACGTCCCGACAATAAGAAGAATATCTCAACTCAACTTATAGACAATAATGCGGCGACGAATCGAAAGCTATTTCCGATAAAATGAGTAGAGATTAAAATTCGCCGCAACCGAGCCTCAACCTGCCGACTTTTGGCTCGCCGCCGTCCGAAAACCCAGATGCGATGCCGTCTCTTCCTCGGCCTGCGCATGTCGGGCGGCTGGACGATACCGCGCGCAATAATTGGGCGCGCACAGGAAGGAACCGCCCTTGATCACGCGCACCTCGACGCCCGGCTGGCGCGGATCATAGCTTTGCCCCTGCCCCGCGGTAACGGGCGCGGGACGCGGACCGTGCCCCGGCAGATACGGGCTCGCCGTCCATTCCCACACATTGCCGATCAGATCATATGCCCCATAGCGGTTGGGCTTGTAGCATCCGACCGGGGCGATACCGGAACGGCCATCGCTCTTGATGTTTTGATGGGGAAACACGCCCTGCCAGGTGTTGGCATTATCCGGGCTTGGTTGTGCCGTGTCAGGCCCGGCACCGCCTTGCGCCGCGCGTTCGTATTCCTCCTCATTCGGAAGCCTGCGACCTTTCCAGTGTGCGTAGGCCTGCGCGTCCCGGTACGAGACGTGCACCACGGGATCATCCCCATGGCCGACGATCCCGCTTTTCGAGCCAGAGGGGTGACGCCAGTCCGCGCCTTTGACCACGCGCCACCATCGTTCGGGAGATGTCGGCCGCTCCCCCGGGGCGGGCGGTGAAAAGACGATGGAATCCCCGCGCGCCTCTGCGGTCGTCACATGGCCGGTCGCCGAAACGAAGGCCCCGAAGGCCTCGTTGGTCACTTCGGTGCGGTCAATCCAGAATCCGTCCACTGGCGCGCGATAAGCGGGGCGCTCATTGGCATAGCCATCATTGTCCCCGATCACGGTGTCGCCGCCGGGAACCCAGCGCATCAGGTCATCCGGTGCGAGGCACTGGTCGCTTGTCAGCGGCTTTGCCGAAATAATCAGCGGAAGAGCGGCCACAATCGCCCAGATCGCCCGCTGATTCATGGCCGGTAAGGCACTTCGCTGGGCAGGATGACACCCACATTGCGGGCATAGTCATCCCACGCCGCGGCAAGCGATTTCAGCCGATCCGTCTGCTCAAGCGAGAGATCATGTGTTTCCCCGGGGTCTTCAGCAAGATTGAACAGCCGCCACTTCCCGTCGCCGATATCGGTGATCTTCCAGTCTCCCTGACGCAGGGCGCGGGAGCCGAACAATTCCGTGCCGAACCAGTCATCCGGGTCATAAACCCTGTCCGACTTGCCGGAGAGAAACGGTACCCAGCTTTTGCCAGTGATTGACTGCACAGCCCGGCCCTCGAACTTTTGGCCAACGCCCGCCAGTTCGAGAAAGGTCGGGGTGACATCAGCGACGGACAGGAAAGGCGACGCGACTGCCCTTTGCCGGGCGAAACCGCGCCAGGAAATGAAGGACACCGTCCGCGTGCCGCCTTCGCTGGCATACCCCTTGGTGAGCCAGGACGGGGCCGTTGCAGCTTGTGCCCAGCCAGGGCCATAGGTCACGTAGGAATTTGGCTTGCCGCGATTGGCGAAGCTGTTGTCGGCCTGTTTCACTTGTTTGGCGAGCATCTTGGCACCGGTTGTTTCGGTATCGATGCCTTCCGCGCCATTGTCGGCAAGGAAAAGGATGACCGTATTGTCGTATGCGCCCGTCCGCTTGAGTTCGTCGATCACCCGGCCGACATTCTTGTCTAGCTGGTCAACCATTGCCGCATAGATTTCCATATCGCGGGATGCCGAACGCTTCTGTTCAGCCGTAAGCGAATCCCAGCCACCCTGGGGCAGCCGGATACTATGCGGAACGGTGGCCGGCGCGATCAGCCCAAGTTCAACCTGTCTCTTGAGACGCGTGGCACGCAACACCTCAAAGCCCGCGTCGTACTGCCCCCGATATTTCGCCACGTCTTCGTCCCGCGCCTGAAGCGGCCAATGGGGGGCAGTGAAGGCCAGATAACCGAAGAACGGCTTCTTCCCGTCTGC
>JANOAJ010000028.1:0-8702 GCA_031411035.1 Sphingomonadales bacterium | reverse complement strand
GAACTCGACGGCGGCAGGGCCATTGCCCGCGCGGACATATTCCAGAACTTCGCGCATGGTATCAAAGACTGAGAAAAAGTCGGTTCCGTCGCCACGCCACACTTTCATGCCGAAGGCTTCGGCGCGGCTGGCAATATCCTTTGTCGTGCCCACCGCATATTCAAAGCCGGTATGTTCCGAATAATGATTATTTTCGAATAGGAAGATGCACGGTGCCTTGGTGACGACGGCCATGTTCATCGCTTCAAAGGTCGTGCCCTGATTGCACGCGCCGTCGCCTGAAAAGGTAATCGCGACCTTGCCCTTGCCATCCAGTTTCGCCGCCAGTGCCGCGCCGACGCCGATTGGCGAACCTGCGCCGACGATACCGTTCGCGCCGAGCATCCCCTGATCAATATCGGCGATGTGCATGGAACCGCCCTTGCCTTTGCACGTCCCTTCGCGGCTCCCCCAGATCTCCTTCATCATGCCCTTCACGTCAGTGCCCTTGGCGATGCAATGGCCGTGACCCCGGTGGGTGGAGACAATCATGTCTTCCTTGTCTAGATGCTCGCACACGCCGACGGCAACTGCTTCCTGTCCGCAATAGAGATGGGTGAAGCCCGCAATCTCGCCGGTCATGATTTCGGTGTGGAGTCGTTCCTCAAATTCGCGGATCACCTTCATCTGGCGATACGCGCGGAGCAATGCTTCGCGGCTGAGTTGCATGATCTTACTCTCCCTCGTCCCTATAGTCTGAGAACGGTTTTGGCGATGATGTTGGCCTGAACTTCGTTGGTGCCACCAAAGATCGTCCAGGCACGGCTGTTGAGATAGCGCGGCGTGGCAAGCTGGGCCTCGCGCGAATGAATGGGGGGCGGCGCATTGTCGCCGTAAAAGGGGCGGTATGTATCAAGCTGAAGGCCCGCGTCTCCGTATAGGTCAACCGCCAGCAGGTCGATCTCCTGCCGCAAACTGGAAGCCAGCAATTTGGCAAGCGATGTTTGCGGCCCGGGGGGACGGCTCTTGGCAATATCCGCCAGAATGCGCAGCTCGATTGTTTCGAGCGCCTCTGCTTGCAGACGCAACTTGGCCACGCGCCGTTTCCAGTCGCGATCATCGGCAAGGATGCCCCCGCAGCCGTCAGGTTCATGCTGCGACGCATCGGCAATGGCATTCAGATCGGCAATCAACTTGGGCGCGTGGCATGATCCCCCACGTTCATTTTCGAGGAGGAATTTGGCTATTTTCCAGCCGTCACCTTCCCCGCCAACCAGATTGGCAACCGGCGCTTCGGCATTGTCGAAAAACACCTGATTTACCTCATGATCTCCCGCAAGGGTGAGGATGGGGCGGACGGTGATGCCCGGCTGGTGCATATCCATCAGCAGGAAGCTGATGCCTGCCTGCCGCTTCACCTCCGCATCGGTGCGCACAAGGCAGAAGATGCGGTTGGCGTGGTGGGCGTGCGTCGTCCACATCTTGGTGCCGTTGACGATATATGTGTCGCCCTGCCGCACCGCCCGGCACTGGAGAGAGGCAAGGTCGGAACCCGAACCGGGTTCGGAAAAGCCCTGACACCAGTAATCCTCGCCCGAAAGGATGCGCGGCAGATAATAGTCCTTCTGCGCCTGCGTGCCGAAACTGTAGATGACGGGCGCCACCAGCTTCAGGCCCAGCACCGTCAGGTTCGGCGCGCCCGCCAGGGCGCATTCCTTTTCGAAGATATAGCGCTGCGTCGGTGTCCAGCCCGTACCCCCGACAGCTTCCGGCCATTGATAGCCAAGCCAGCCCTGCTTGTGGAGCACTGCGTTCCAGTCCTGCCCGATTTCCGGTTCGACAAACACGGTGGGAGACGCCTTGGCCCCTGCACGCACGCGTTCGGGCAGCTTGGCCTTCAGGAATGCCCGCACTTCATCACGAAACGCCAGTTCTTCGGGAGAGAAGTCCAGATCCATTCAGCGTTCCAATATGGTCACAGCGGAAACGCCCGGCGCACCATAGACATGGCTGTAAGCTGTTTTGGGACTGCCCGGAACCTGCCGCCCTGCGCCTTCGCCGCGCAATTGCACGACATTTTCAAATACCTGCCGCAAGCCGGACGCGCCAATCGGTTCGCCACAGGCAAGGCAGCCGCCATCGGTGTTGACAGGCAACGGGCCACCAATCTCTGTGCGCCCCTCGGCAAGCCATTGTTCCTGATCACCATCCTGGCAGAAGCCGTTTTCCGCCATGTGCATGATTTCGGCGCCCGCCTCTGTATCCTGCAACTGGGCAACCTGGATATCCCCCGGCCCGATTCCCGCCAGCCGGAATGCATCGCGCGAGGCGATGTTGGTGGCCGATCCGCCGCGCGCCAGATCAATCGAAGGCGCGAACACCTCGAACGATCCGGGCGGGCGCGTCCGCATCGTCGCGGCCTTCAGGCGGACGAGCGGCCTGCCCAGTTCGCGCGCCTTCTTCTCGCTCGCCAGAATCAGGGCGACGCCGCCTTCCGCAGGCGAACAGAACATATATTTGGTGTAGGGATCACTCACCATCGGTGCGTTCATAATCTCCTCCAGCGCCACAGGCTCGCGGCGCCAGGCGTGCGGCGCGTGAACCGCGTTGCGGAAGGCTTTCTCGGAAATGCGGCCCAGTGTGGTCGGCGAAATGCCATGTTCATGCATATACCGGGTGATCTTCGCACCGAAAAATTGCGTGGTGATCATATAGCCCGCTTCGCCATACCATTCTGGCAAATTATATTCCGCAGGCAGCGCATTGAACGCCCCGCGCGGGTGCTTGTCAAAACCGACCGCGAGCCCAAGGTCATATTCGCCGGACTTGATCGCCATCTGCGCGGAAAACAGGGCGGAGCCACCCGCTGCACACCCGTTGCGGACATTGATGAACTGCATGCCGGTCAGGCCCAGCCGTTCAACCATTGTGTCGGGATTGCCCGCCGCTTCGGACGCGCCATAGGCGAATTGCAACGCGTTCCAGTCAACGCCTGCATCCTTCATGGCTTCGCGCACGGCAAACACGCCCTGTTCCATCCCGGATACGCCGTCCGTGCGGCCAAAGGGATGGATGCCGACGCCGACAATGCACACATCACTCATGCGCTGGCTCCAGCGGGCTGGAAAGCGTGGATCGCCACCGGATCAGCAGCGTCAGGATCAAGAGGGATCATCACCAATTCCAGCGCCATGCCGATGTGTATGTCTTCAAAAGCGACATTGGCCAGCCGCGCTTCCACAATGGTTTCCCCTTCCAGTGCCACATAGGCAACCGGCCAGGGGCGGAACGCGTCCGGCCCTGTATAGGGCGGGGATTTGGGACGATAGCGCTGGATGGTGTAAGACCAGAGCGTGCCTTCCCGGCGCAGCGGCCAGGGATCAAAATCCGTGCCATCGGGACAAGGGAACACGATCCGCCCGGTTTCGCGGTGCTTGCCGCCAACCAGCCGGGGGGGCTGTTCATCCGTAAAAAGTCCTTCGGCGATTGGCCGCATCACACAAGCATCCTGATTCCTGTCCTGCCCCTTAAGCCCGACTTTGCGTTCCGGCGTGACTCCTCAAAACGATAGGGTTTGCAAATTCGCAGACATGGCATTCTGGCACAAAGGAGAGACGCATGGGCGAGGAACGCTGGGACTATATCATCATCGGGGCAGGCTCGGCAGGCTGTGTACTCGCCGAAAGGCTGAGCGCGGACGGCCGTTCGCGCGTGCTGGTGCTCGAAGCAGGCGGAGAGAATGACAGTTTCTGGGTGACTCTGCCCAAGGGCGTGGCAAAGCTCGTCACCAATCCTGATCATATCTGGGCCTATCAGGTCAACCAGCCGCGCGAGGAGGGCGGCAAGGGTGAAGTCTGGATCCGGGGCAAGGGGCTGGGCGGCTCATCCTCGGTCAATGGCATGATCTGGAGCCGGGGCGAACCAGCGGACTATGACGCGTGGGAAGCGCAGGGCTGCACCGGCTGGAACGGCGCGAGCATGACGGAGGCCTTCCTGAGGCTTGAGGATCACGCGGCAGGCAGTGGCCCGATGCGCGGCAGTGGCGGGCGTGTGCACGTTGATCCTGCCATATATAGGTATCCGCTGGTGGATACGATGATTGCGGCGGGGGAATCGCTGGGCCTGAAGCGGGTCGATGATCTGAACGGTACCACCGGCCCGCGCGTAGGGATGTACACCCATAATATCCACAAGGGACGCCGGCAGAGTTCAGCGCGCACGTTCCTGGCACCAGCGCGCAAACGCGCCAATGTGAAAGTGGTGACGCACGCGCTGGTCGAACGAATCCTGTTTACCGACGGACGGGCAAGCGCGGTGGAAGCAGTGGTGAACGGCCAGACGCAGACATTTCTGTGCGCGGGTGAAATCATTGTTTCGGGTGGCGCGATGGAAAGCCCGTTGCTGCTCCAGCGCTCCGGGATTGGCGACGCCGAACGGCTGCGCGCTGCGGGCATCACGCCGGTGGTGGATTCGCCCGATGTGGGGGAACGGATGATCGAGCATCTGGCTTTTGCCATGCCCTACCGGCTGAATGCCGATGTGGGATCGAACAAGAGCTTCTTCGGGATCGGCGCCGTAAAGGCGATGGCGCAATATCTGCTCACCCGGTCTGGCGTGATGGCCACGGGGCCGTTTGAAGTGGGGGCCTTCACCAATGTCGCCCATCCCGACGGACGAACGGACCTGCAACTTTATCTTGGCGGTTATACCTTTGCGGTTTCGGACGATAACAATCCGGTGCCGCTCGACAAGATTGACCCGCGTCCCGGCATCACCATTTACGGCCAGTTGTTGCGCCTGACGAGCGAAGGATCGCTGCGCGCGACGGGGCCAAAGGCAAGCGATGCGCCCAACATTCTGCCCAACTGGCTGACAACAGAGCATGACCGCCAGTCCGCCATTTCCACCATTCGCCTGATGCGCCGCTATATGCAGCAGCAACCGCTTAAAGCGCTGGTCGGTGAAGAAGTGATCCCCGGCGCGGCAGTGGAAAGCGACGAGGAATTGCTCACCACCTTCCGCCGCCTCTCAAGCTGCGGACTGCACGCCATTGGCAGTTGCCGCATGGGCAGCGACAATCGTGCCGTGGTTGATCCGCACCTGCGCGTCAACGGCGTGCGCGGGCTGCGCGTGGTCGATTGCTCCGTGATGCCGGGTCATGTGACGGGCAACACCAATGCCCCCGCAATGGCGATGGGGCTGCGGGCCGCAGAGATGATTCTGGCGGACCGGGGATAGGATTCCGCCCGGTTTGGATTTTGGTCAACCCAAACCGGCGAATCTCACAGACCGTCAAGCCCCTTGCTGACAAGGATATTCACAGAGACGCGGCGGTTCTGGGCCTTGCCTTCAGCCGTGTCATTGCTCGCCAGCGGATCCGCTTCGGCCATCCCGGTGGGGGTCAGCATGCGATAGGGTTTCCAGTGGCAGGCCTGCTGAAGATAGTTGATGACGCTCGCCGCACGCTTTTCGCTAAGCTGCTGGTTGAACTCATCGCTTCCGGTGGAATCGGTGTAACCGACAACAAGCATCAGGGCATTGTTCATCCCCTCGGCCTGGTTTGCTGTGGCGCAAAGATCAGCTTTGGCCCTGGCAGACAGCATCGCCTTGCCTGTATCGAAATTCACATTCGTCGAGCCCTTGATATTATATTGGTCGATATCGCCCATGCGCCCGCGCAGCGCCTCTGTTGCCGCGGTCTGTTCATCAAATTGCTGGGCAGTGCCGTTACGGATCATCGTCGCGGTCTTGAGGTCGTTGTTCCGGAAACTGATCTGGCTCGCCACCAAGACGTCGCCCGATTGCAATGTCTTGACCGTCACCGGCAGACCGTTGAGCAACGCGTTCGTGGCAAGCTTGTTGCGATTGCCGCCAAAAAGGCTTCCGCCAGCCTTGATCCGGGTGGCGTCATTGACGGCGATAATTGTGCTGGTGCCGTCGGCAGCCGTCACCTTTACCTTGTCGCCGCTGCGCGCAGTGATGACGCCTTTGATCTCGGGCCCTGCGGTCATGACCGCCACTTCGGGCGGACGCTCACCATTTACAATGATGTTTGGATTGGACGTATCCTGCTCCTGCGCAAGCAAGCTGCCCGATACCGGCAGGGTAAGCATGGCAAACAGGGCGAGAATTCCCGGCCTTGTGGAAATGGCGCGCATATGGCTGCTCCTTCAAACTGTGTCAGCCGGTCGTGCCTGTTCAGGTTCACCTTTCTGGCAGATGAACGTGCGCGACAAGATCTTGATTGTGCAGGTAATTCGAGCGCATCGTGCGGCGAACGGATGAAGGCTGCGGCGCAGAAAGCGTCATCCTCCTAGCGAAATATATCCCAGTTGTGCAGCCTTGAACACCGTCTGGCTGCGGTTCACGGCGTCCAGCTTGGTCGAAGCATTGTGGATGTGAAAGCGCACGGTGGCGCGGCTGCGGGACATGATCATGCTGATTTCCAGATCGGTTTTGCCGATGGCCGCCCAGCGCAGGCATTCCACTTCGCGCTTGGACAGGCGCGATCCCGGCGGCAGACGCTGGATGCTGCCCATCGCATGGACATAGCTGGAAATGAAGGTGCGGGCATAAAGGCCAAAGGCATCGCCGTAAGCCATATAGTCATCATGAAGGTCAGTCTTGGTGCGATCAAGCGGGTTGAAGCTGACAGCGCCGATCTGGCCGAAGGGCAAATGAACCGGCACCACTATCGCCGCGCGGGTCATGGCCCGGTTTTCGAAATTGTTGAGGTCAATCGCGTCAAGATAGGTATTGGGCTGGCGCGTGCGGAATCCTTCGGCATTCACCCAAAAGGGTTCGCTTTCAAACCGGCAGGCGGATGTGAGCGGGGAATCGAGCGCGATGCGGCTGTTTTTCCACCACACCTTGTCTTCCGCATTCCAGCCAAACACATCGCGGGCGAGAATGGCCCCTTCCGCGTCCACCGGCGTTCTTTTGTCGGCAATGTCATGGGCCGGGGCAACGCGCATATTGCCAAAGGCTTGCGCAATCCGGTGCAGCGCTTCTGCCGCACGCCGAACGTCCTGCGGCCCGGAAATCCGGACAGCATCGACATTTTCGACCGAAAATAATTGTATCTTCGCCTCTCCCATAAACCGGTTCTAGCGGGACATCCGGCATCCTTCAATGCTCCTAGCCTTTTAGTGAGCAGAGCGATCCCCCGAATTGACGCAAGAACGGGATGGTGGATGGGATGAAGGTGCCGGTTACGTGAATTTTGACCTGAGCGAAGATGAAGACATGCTCAAGGCGCTGGCGGAACGCTTTGTCGCCGATTGCTATGATTCCGATCTGCGCCGCACCTTTCTGGCCTCGGACAAAGGCTATTCCGAAAAGAACTGGAAGCTGCTCGGGGATCTCGGTCTGATCGCTGCGCTGTTTGACGAGGAGGATGGCGGGCTGGGCATAGGGCCAACCGGGCTCGCCACGGTCTTCGAAGTGCTGGGGCGCGGCCTGGTGGTGGAACCGCTGATCGAAAATGCGTCCGTAGCGGGCGGAATGTTCGCGCGGGTCGCTCCCGCAGCCCTAAAAACGAACTGGATGGGCGCGCTTATCATGGGCAGCCGCCGGGTTGCGCTGGCGCACCGGGAACAGCGCGCACGTCGCTCGCTGGCATGGGTGGAAACTGTGGCGCGGCGCAATGGCAAGGGTGTCATCCTCTCTGGCGCAAAGTCGCTGGTTCCCGCGGGCGAAGGCGTGAACGCCTATATCGTCAGCGCGCGGACATCGGGCGCAGCGGGTGACCGGGAAGGGGTATCGCTCTATCTGGTGGATGCCAACACGCCTGGCCTTGTGGCGCGGCCCTGGCGGCTGGCGGATGGATCAGTGGCTGTGTCGCTGGTGCTGGACAATGTGTCCGTGCCGGATGCGCAGTGCCTGGGCGGCGGACTGACCGAGATTGAAGCGGCCTATGATCGCGCTGCACTTCTCCAGTGCGCGGAAGCGCTGGGGATCATGGAACGGCTCCACGGCGATACGCTGGATTATCTGCGCACACGGCAGCAGTTCGGCGCGCCGCTTGGCAGTTTTCAGGCGCTCCAGCACCGGATGGTCGCGCAATATGCTGTGTTGGAACAATCGCGCGCCTTGCTTAATCTGGCAATGATGGCCGATCCGGAAACCGCGACCCGGGCAGTGCAGGGCGCGCGCGCCTATATTGCCGACGCCAGCGTCACGCTGGGGCACGAGATGATCCAGATGCACGGCGGCATGGGGGTTACGGATGAACTGATCATCGGCCAGGGCCACAAAAGGCTGCTGCTCCTGTCACGCTGGCCCGAAGATGCGGACGCCGCGCTGGATCGTTACGCCGCTGCGGGCTGACGCGCCTTCAGCCAGCCAATGCCGCGCCTTAGCAAGTCATAGAATACCGGCAGATCCCAGGCACAGCGATCCACTGTCGGCCACCAGTCCAGCATGGGCTGCAAGTCATAATGGCCGCGGCAATGCCCCAGCGTCAGGTACAGCACAGCGCCGGCACCCTGTTCCTTTATGTAGAATACAGGATGGGTGCCCGGCGCGTCATCCGCTTCCACAAAGCCGGTGCCGGGTTCGCTGCATTCGGTTTCCAGCAGCACGTGCAGGGTGCCGTGCGTTTCCATGTGATACAGCTCGTCCGTCGTGTCGAACGGCTCTACGCCTGCCACCAGCGGGTGCGCGGGGTCAGCCACGGTAACGCGGTAGGGGGCGATGGGCGGATGGCTGATGAACTGTGATCC
>JANOAJ010000027.1:0-6221 GCA_031411035.1 Sphingomonadales bacterium | reverse complement strand
TCGCGGTCGACCTGTTCGCCCACCAGCAAGGTGGTATCGCCCGACGCAATGATCTCGACTTTTTGCAGCATCTGGCGAACGATCGTTTCGATGTGCTTGTCGTTGATCTTCACGCCCTGCAGACGATAGACTTCCTGAATTTCCGCAACAAGGAATTCGGCCAGCGGCTCGATCCCCATCACTTCCAGAATGTCATGCGGATCAGGCGAACCGGCAACGAGGTTATCGCCGCGCTTCACATAATCGCCTTCCTGGACGTCGATCACCTTGCTCTTCTGGATCAGATATTCGACCAGTTCGCCGCCATCCTCGGGCTGGATGCCGATCTTGCGCTTGGCCTTGTAATCCTTGCCGAAGACAACACGGCCCGAAACCTTCGCGATGATCGCGAAATCCTTGGGCTTGCGGGCTTCGAACAATTCAGCAACGCGCGGCAGACCGCCCGTAATGTCGCGGGTCTTGGCCGCTTCCCGGCTAACACGCGCCAGAACGTCGCCGCCCTGAACCGTGGCACCATCCTCAACCGAAAGCATCGCGCCGACAGCCAGCATGTACCGGCCAGCTTCCCCTGACTCGCTGTCGAGCAGAGTCAGGCGCGGACGAAGATCGACCTTGGAACGACCCGGACGGAATTCGGTGACAACCTTCTGCGAAATGCCGGTCGCTTCATCGACCTGCTCCACCAGAGTCTGGCCTTCGACCAGATCCTGATACTTCACAATGCCCGGATTTTCCGTGATCACCGGCATGGTGAACGGATCCCATTCGGCAATCTTGTCACCCTTGGCCACCTTGCCACCATCGGCAAACAGCACATAGGCACCATAAGGCAGGCGGTCCGCCGAACGTTCGCGCCCTTCGCTGTCCAGAACGGCGATTTCACCGTTGCGGGAAAGCGATACGGTGCGGCCCATCTTGTCCACAATGGTGCGCAGATCGCGATAATGCAGCGTGCCATCGCTCACCGCATCAAGGCTGGACTGTTCGTTCAACTGCGCCGCGCCACCGATGTGGAAGGTACGCATCGTCAACTGCGTGCCAGGTTCACCAATGGACTGGGCCGCGATAACGCCAACGGCTTCACCCATGTTGACCGGCGTGCCGCGGGCGAGATCACGTCCATAGCATTTGCCGCATACGCCCATCCGGGTTTCGCACACCAGCGGCGAACGGATCTTCACGGACTGTGTGCCAATCGCTTCGATCACCGCAATGTCAGCTTCGTCAAGCAACGTGCCCGTCGGGATGACGACCTGGTTGTTCTTCGAATCGACAATGTCTTCCGCCGTGGTGCGGCCAAGAATGCGTTCGCCCAGCGATGCGATTGTGGAACCGCCCTGAACAATGGCCTTCATCAGCAGCGCGCGTTCGGTGCCGCAATCTTCCTCGATCACGGTGCAATCCTGCGACACGTCAACCAGACGGCGGGTCAGGTAACCCGAGTTTGCCGTCTTGAGCGCCGTATCGGCCAGTCCCTTGCGGGCGCCGTGGGTGGAGTTGAAATATTCAAGAACGGTCAGACCTTCCTTGAAGTTCGAAATGATCGGCGTTTCGATGATTTCACCCGACGGCTTGGCCATCAGCCCGCGCATACCGGCAAGCTGCTTGATCTGCGCGGCGGAACCACGTGCCCCGGAATGCGCCATCATATAGATCGCGTTCGTCGGCAGTTCGCGTCCATCCGGCCCCTTCTTGACCGACTGGATTTCCTTCATCATTTCGGCCGCCACCTGATCGCCGCAACGGCTCCAGGCGTCGATCACCTTGTTGTACTTTTCCTGCTGGGTGATCAGGCCTTCCTGATACTGGGCTTCGAAATCGCGCACCAGCACGCGGGTTTCCTCAACCAGGCCATCCTTCGTGGCCGGAATGATCATATCATCCTTGCCGAAGGAAATGCCGGCCTGGAAGGCGTGCTTGAAGCCCAGCGACATGATCGCGTCAGCAAACAGCACCGTGTCCTTCTGGCCGGTGTGGCGATAGACGATATCGATAACGTCACCGATTTCCTTCTTGGTAAGAAGGCGGTTGATCGTGTCGAACGGCACTTTGTGGCTCTGCGGCAGGGTTTCGCCCAGCAGCATGCGGCCCGGCGTGGTTTCCGCGCGGAGCATATACTGGTTGCCGGCTTCGTCCGTCTGCGGAACGCGGCTGGTGATCTTGCTGTGCAAGGTCACCGCGCCGGCGTTGAGCGCCTGATGGACTTCCTGCATGTCAGACAGGATCATGCCTTCGCCCGGTTCGCCTTCCTTCATCATCGAAAGATAATAAAGGCCCAGCACCATATCCTGCGAAGGCACGATGATCGGCTTGCCGTTGGCGGGCGAGAGGATGTTGTTGGTGGACATCATCAGCACGCGCGCTTCCAACTGCGCTTCCAGCGAAAGCGGAACGTGGACGGCCATCTGGTCACCGTCAAAGTCGGCGTTGAACGCCGAACAGACCAGCGGGTGCAGCTGGATTGCCTTGCCTTCGATCAGAACAGGTTCGAACGCCTGAATGCCAAGCCGGTGCAACGTTGGCGCGCGGTTGAGCATCACGGGATGTTCGCGGATCACTTCGTCCAGAATATCCCAGACTTCCTTGCGTTCCTTTTCAACCCATTTCTTCGCCTGCTTGAGCGTCATCGACAGGCCCTTGGCGTCGAGGCGCGAATAGATGAACGGCTTGAACAGTTCGAGCGCCATCTTCTTGGGGAGGCCGCACTGGTGCAGCTTGAGTTCCGGGCCGGTCACGATGACCGAACGACCCGAATAGTCAACGCGCTTGCCCAGAAGGTTCTGGCGGAAGCGGCCCTGCTTGCCCTTGAGCATGTCGGACAGCGACTTGAGCGGGCGCTTGTTGGCACCCGTGATCGTGCGACCGCGACGGCCATTGTCGAACAACGCGTCAACCGCTTCCTGCAGCATACGCTTTTCGTTGCGGACGATGATGTCCGGCGCGCGCAGTTCCATCAGGCGCTTCAGACGGTTGTTGCGGTTGATGACGCGGCGATAGAGATCGTTGAGATCAGACGTCGCGAAACGACCGCCGTCCAGCGGCACCAGCGGACGCAGTTCGGGCGGAATGACCGGAATCACTTCGAGGATCATCCATTCGGGGCGGTTGCCCGATTCGATGAAGCTTTCGACGACCTTCAGCCGCTTGATGATCTTCTTGGGCTTGAGTTCGGACTTGGTGGTGGCCAGTTCCTCAAGCAGGGCTTCCTTTTCGCCCTCAAGATCCAGCTCTTCCAGCATCCGGCGGACGGCTTCCGCACCGATCCCGGCGGAGAAAGCGTCTTCGCCATATTCATCCTGCGCGTCGAGCAGTTCGTCCTCGGTCAGCAGCGAATATTTTTCGAGCGGGGTCAGGCCCGGTTCGATGACGATATAGGCTTCGAAATAGAGAACGCGCTCAAGCTGCTTGAGCTGCATGTCGAGCAGCAGGCCGATGCGCGACGGCAGCGATTTGAGGAACCAGATATGCGCAACCGGCGCGGCCAGTTCGATATGGCCCATCCGCTCACGCCGCACCTTGGAAACGGTCACTTCAACGCCGCACTTTTCGCAGACAATGCCCTTGTACTTCATGCGCTTGTACTTGCCGCACAGGCATTCATAATCCTTGATCGGGCCAAAGATACGCGCGCAGAACAGGCCGTCACGTTCCGGCTTGAACGTGCGGTAGTTGATGGTTTCCGGCTTCTTGATCTCACCGAAGGACCATGAACGGATGCGTTCAGGCGAAGCGATACCGATCTGGATCTGGTCGAAAGTTTCGGCCTTGGCGATCGGATTGGCGAAATTGGTCAGTTCGTTCATGTCTTTGCTTCCTTAAATCCCCTCTCCCCGCTGGCGGGAAGAGGGTTAGGGAGAGGGGCAGTCAGCCCCCAAAATCAGCGTGAGAAGCAGAGGAAGCAGACTTCCCCTCTCCCCGGTCCTCTCCCCGCAAGCGGAGAGAGGGAGCAGGATCATTCAGCCGCTATCGCAAGCCCGTCATCATCGTCATTCTTGTCGACAATCGACGTGAGATCAACGTTGAGACCCAGCGAGCGCATTTCCTTGACGAGCACATTGAAGCTTTCAGGGATACCGGCTTCGAACGTATCATCGCCCTTGACGATCGCTTCATACACCTTGGTGCGGCCTACAACGTCATCGGACTTCACTGTCAGCATTTCCTGCAGCGTGTAGGCTGCGCCATACGCCTGAAGTGCCCAGACTTCCATTTCCCCGAAGCGCTGTCCGCCGAACTGGGCCTTGCCGCCCAGTGGCTGCTGGGTAACGAGGCTGTACGGCCCGATGGAACGCGCGTGGATCTTGTCGTCCACAAGGTGGTGCAGCTTGAGCATGTAGATATAGCCCACTGTCACCTTGCGATCGAACGCCGTGCCGGTGCGCCCGTCGAACAGTTCAACCTGGCCCGACGTATCGAGCCCGGCCAGCGTCAGCATTTCGGACACGTCCTTTTCCCGCGCACCGTCGAATACCGGTGTTGCCATCGGCACACCGTTCTTCAGCAGGCCCGCGAGTTCAACAATGTCGCTATCGCTGCGCCCGGCGATTTCCGCCGCATATTTCTCACCATAAACGATCTTCAAACGCTCCCGGACAGCTTCGGGCGGAGTGCCCGCCGCTTCGCCACCACCATCGCGCCAGGCTTCAAGCGCCTGTGTGATCTGCTGACCCAGACCGCGCGCGGCCCAGCCCAGATGGGTTTCGAAAATCTGCCCGACATTCATGCGTGAAGGCACGCCCAGCGGGTTCAGCACGATATCGACCGGAGTCCCGTCTTCCAGGAACGGCATGTCTTCGACAGGCAGGATGCGGGAGATAACCCCCTTGTTGCCGTGGCGGCCTGCCATCTTGTCACCCGGCTGCAGCTTGCGCTTCACCGCAACGAAGACCTTGACCATCTTGAGCACGCCCGGTGCCAGATCGTCACCGCGCTCCACCTTTTCGACGCGATCTTCATATTTGGCGTTGATCAGCTTGACGGCATCGTCATACTGCACCTTGATCGCTTCCAGATCGGCCTGACGGGCATCGTCCTGCACCGCTATCTTCCACCATTCATGCGTTTCGACTTCGGCCAGTGCGGCTTCATCGATCACAGAACCCTTTTTCAGGGACTTGGGCGCGGCTGTCACGACCTGTCCGATCAGCATTTCGCGCAAACGCGACCAAGTGGCGCGGTTGAGAATGGTGCGTTCGTCATCGCGATCCTTGCCAAGGCGTTCCTTGGTTTCGGCCTGAATGGCGCGCGTACGATCATCAATGTCGATACCGTGACGGTTGAACACGCGCACTTCGACAACCGTTCCCGCTACACCTGGCGGCAGACGCAGCGACGTATCGCGCACGTCCGATGCCTTTTCGCCGAAAATGGCGCGCAGCAGTTTTTCTTCCGGCGTCATCGGGCTTTCACCCTTGGGCGTGATCTTGCCTGCCAGAATATCACCCGGTTCCACTTCGGCACCGATATAGACGATGCCCGCTTCGTCGAGGTTGCGCAGGGCTTCCTCGCCGACATTGGGAATATCGCGGGTAATGTCTTCCGGCCCGAGCTTGGTATCGCGCGCCATCACCTCGAATTCCTCAATATGGATCGAGGTGAACACGTCATCCTTCACGATGCGTTCGGAAATGAGGATGGAATCCTCATAGTTATAGCCATTCCAGGGCATGAACGCGACAAGCGTGTTCCGCCCGAGCGCCAGTTCGCCCAATTCGGTCGAAGGACCGTCCGCAATGATCTGACCGGGTTCGATCGGATCACCCACCTTCACCAGCGGGCGCTGGTTGATGCAGGTGTTCTGGTTGGAACGCTGGAACTTTTGCAGCGTATAGATGTCCACACCCGACTGACCGGCTTCCACCGTGCCGGTGGCGCGAATGACGATGCGGGTGGCGTCCACCTGATCGACAATGCCGCCGCGCTTGGCCGCGATCGCAGCGCCCGAATCCCGGGCCACGGTTTCTTCCATGCCGGTGCCGACAAACGGCGCCTCGGCGCGCACCAGAGGCACGGCCTGACGCTGCATGTTCGATCCCATCAGCGCGCGGTTGGCGTCATCATTTTCCAGGAATGGAATAAGCGATGCCGCAACGGACACGAGCTGCTTGGGGCTGACGTCCATCAGGGTAATGCGTTCGCGCGGCGCGATCAGGAATTCGCCCGCTTCACGCGAAGAAATCACTTCCTCGGCAAAGCTGCCATCCTTGTTCAGTTCGGCGTTG
>JANOAJ010000026.1:0-6421 GCA_031411035.1 Sphingomonadales bacterium | reverse complement strand
GCTGTGGCGCGCTGATTGTGACGATGGCGCGTGAGTGCCGTTTCCAGCAAGCTGCGTTCATGCGCTTCTACCGACTTGCGGAAATCGCCAACTACCGCCTCATCCCTCACACGCGGGCTGGGACTGGCCGGAGGCGGTGCGCTTTGTGGCACAACGGCCCCGGCCTGCGCGGGGACAACCGGCGCGCCGCTATCCGGCATCCAGGGTGAGGCAAAGGGATCAAACTGGATATCGTCAATGGCCCGATCGGGATCATCCCACCGATATACAGCCCGCTCCACCACATTGCGCAGTTCACGGACATTGCCCGGCCAGTCATGCGTCCGTAGCGCCTCTGCCGCATCCTTGGAGAATCCCGGCCACTGCGCCCATTCCAGCTCAGACGCCATCCGCCGCCCGAAATGATCGGCCAGCACCGGCACATCTCCCTCCCGCGCACGCAAGGGGGGCAAGGTGACCACTTCGAACGCCAGACGATCCAGCAAATCCGCGCGGAACTTGCCCTGCTCCACATAAGCGGGAAGGTGGACATTGGTCGCCGCCACGATCCGCACATCCACCCTGATGGCGCGGTTCGATCCGATCCGGGTAACCTCCCCATATTCCACCGCGCGCAGAAGCCGTTCCTGTGCGCCCGCAGACAGGGTCGCCAACTCGTCAAGAAACAAGGTTCCCCCGTCCGCTTCCTCGAACCGCCCTTCCCGCGCCTTGGTGGCGCCGGTAAAGGCCCCCGCTTCATGGCCGAACAGTTCCGCTTCGATCAGGGTTTCGGTCAGCGCCGCGCAGTTCATTGTGATGAGCGGCCCGTCCCATCGCTGGGAAAGCCTGTGCAATCGTTCGGCGACAAGTTCTTTGCCCGTCCCCCGTTCGCCGATCACTAGGACGGGCCGGTTGAGCGCGGCAGCGCGGCTCGCGCGCTCCACAGAGTCGAGAAATGCACCGGACTGACCGATGAATTGTTGGCTGGGTCTATCCATTCCTGATTATTGGCATAATTCACCAACTCTTGGCAACATGAATTTGCGCTGTATGCCCTGTTCATCCTGTGGAAAGCCCGGAAATCTGCCATTTCAACAAACTGGCACGGTCTATGCAATGCTTTGGACAAGCCAGCCGAAAGGGTGGCGCAGAGTTTCAACCAAGTGTTTTCATCTTAAGGAGATTTGAAATGACCAAGACCAACGACATCCGCAACACCGTGATCACCGCCGTTTTCGCCCTTCTGGCCAGCGCGCTTTGCTTCTCGGCAGTTGTTCCCCCCGCTTATGCAGCCCAGCCTGCCACGTCCCCCGCAGCGGTTGTGCTCCCCCTCGCATGATCGCACACCTCCGGCCGGAAGAGCGCCATCCCCGCTCTTCCGGCCGCACCTTTCCCCGAACCACCCCCAGCGTATCAGTAACCGGAGTTTCCAAAATGAGCATTTTCTCCCGCACCCGCGACATCATCGCTGCCAACGTTACCGACCTGCTCGACAAGGCTGAAGACCCTTCCAAGATGATCCGCATGATCATCATGGAAATGGAAGAAACCCTGGTCGAAGTCCGCGCTTCTGCTGCCCGCACCATTGCTGACCAGAAGGAAATGCGCCGCCACGTCGTCAAGCTCGACGCGCTGCAGGCCAACTGGACCGAAAAGGCCGAACTGGCACTTTCCAAGGATCGCGAAGATCTGGCCAAGGCCGCTCTGGCCGAACGCCAGAAAGCTGCGGACATGGGCGAAACCCTTCAGGCCGAGATTTTCGCGCTTGATGAGTCGCTGAAAAAGTCCGAAGCCGATATTGCCAAGCTTCAGGCCAAGCTGCGCGAAGCCCGCGCCCGCCAGAATGCGATCATGACCCGGCTGGAATCCGCACAGAACCGCATCAAGGTGCGTGAAGCCTATGCCGGTGCCAAGGTTGAGGAAGCCTTTTCCCGCTTTGACCTGCTCGAACGCCGCGTCGATTTCGTCGAAGGCCGCGCCGATGCGCTTCATATGGGCCAGGAACCCAAGTCGCTTGAAGAGGAGATCAATGATCTTCGTTCCAGCGAGAAGGTCGATGCGGCTCTGGAAGCGCTGAAAGCCAGCGTCGCAGCGAAGGGCTGATCCGATGGAAGAAGTGATCATCGCCCCGATCGTCGTTGCGATCCTCTTCATCGGGCTGCCCTGGCTGATCTTCCACTATATCACCAAGTGGAAGACTGCCGCCAAGCTGACCCCGGAAGACGAAAACCTTCTCGACGACCTTTTCGATACGGCCCGCCGCCTCGAAGACCGCGTCAACACTGTCGAACGCATCATCGCTGCCGACAATCCGAACTGGAGGAACTGATATGTCCGCGCCTTTCCGCCTCAACAAGCAGGAAGCCAAATGGGCCGGCGTCTGCGCCGGGATCGCTGACCGCTTCAACTGGGACGCCACCTGGGTTCGTGTGGGTGCCGTAGTGCTGACCGTCGTCGGCGGCTTTCCCTGGACCCTGATTGCCTACGCCCTGACCGCCTGGTTCGCGTCGCCCAAAACGACCGCATACTGAACCGGCACAAAAGACTGATTGGAGGATTTCGAAATGACTGCCAGCCGCACCCGCTTCTATCTCGACAAGCAAAATGCCAAATATAAAGGCGTCTGCTCCGGGATTGCCGAATATACCGGGCTTGATGTGCTCTGGATCCGCATCGGGGTGGTGGCGATCACCTTCTCGACCTTCCCGACCGGCCTGTTTGCCTATTGGCTGATTGCCTGGCTCGCCCCCAACAAGCCATACGGCCTGTATGACGACGCGGCGGATGCCAAATTCTGGCAGGGCGTGCGCCAGTCTCCCAGCCGCTCCACCCGCGATGTCCGCTCCAAGTTCCGCGATGTTGATCGCCGCCTGGCCGACATCGAAATGTACTACACCAGCCGCAATTCAGCGCTGGCCAACGAAATCGACAGCCTGCGCTAAGGCGCGGGCTGAAGGGGGAGACAGACAATGAGCTGGCAAGGACCCGAATTCGTGATCGCCATCATCGCCATGTCCATGGCTGGATGGGTGATCACAAGCTGGATCAGGGCGAAACATGGCTATCCGCTGGAAGGCGAATGGGGAGGCACCGTAAACAAGGATGATCCCCAGGCCGCGCGCAAGATCGAGCTGCTGACAGGGGAGAATGAAAAGCTCCACGGTCAGGTCAGCCGCCTGGAAGAGCGCATCTCGGTGCTGGAACGCATCGCGACAGACAAGCCTTCCCGCCTTTCCGCCGAAATTGAAAATCTGCGCTAGGATACAGATGATGGAAAAAATTGCTTTCTTTCAGACAATTGCCCCCACGATTGCGATTGTCGGCCTGGCCGGAATGGCAGGCTGGGTGATCACCACCTGGCTGCGCATAAAAAATGGCTATCCGCTGGATGGCGCCTGGGGCCAGTCAGTCTATCCCAAGACCGATGGCGAAACCAAGGAACGGGTGAAGCTGCTGACGCAGGAAAATGCCCAGCTCCGCGCCGAACTCGGCTCGATCAAGGATCGGCTCGCCAATGTCGAGCGGATCGTGACCGACGAATCCCACACACTTACCCGCGAGATCGAAAATCTGCGCGGTAAGGCAAATTGAGGAGTTAGACCGTGGACAACGACGCCTTTTACGCGCTGATCCCCATCTTCGGGATGATGATCCCCATCGTGGCAATTGTCGCCCGCACCGTGAGCAAGATGATCGCGCTCAAGGAAAAACAGCTTACGGTGCAAACCGAAGCAACCGCCGAAAAGACGGCGCAATATGCAGCCCATACAGAGCGGCTCGAACAGCGGATGCGTGTGCTGGAACGGATCATCACTGACAAGGGCCTGACCCTTTCAGACGAGATCGAAAGCCTGCGTGACAACCCGCTGAACTGACTCTGATCTAACAGGAGTAAAGACAATGAATCCGTTTGAAATGGTCGTCATGATCGTTCTGATTGTCACTATCGGACGCGTCTTTGGTGTTCGCCTGGGCAAGCGCCGCGACAAGATGCAGGGATTTGCCAACATGATGCAGGACGATCCCGATAGCGTGCGGATGCGGGAAGAAATCAAGACGCTGAAGGAACGCATCGCTGTTCTCGAACGCCTCGCCACTGACAATAACAGCGCCATCGCCCTTGATCGCGAGATCGAGAAGCTGCGCTGAGCGACAAGGAGCAAAGCTAATGGAAAACGTACCGCTCTATCTCATCCTCGCCGCCACTGCCCTTGTGGCCATTGCCCTGATCGCGATGACGGGCCTCAAGGGCTTCACAGCCTGGATTGATCTCAAGCGCGCCGAATTGCAGGCTTCGGGTGATGCCCCCACGTCCAACGCCGGCAACCGCATCGAAATGGCCGACCTCAAGGAACGCCTCCGCAAGCTGGAAGCCATCGCGGCAGGCGTGGATCTGTAAGGCACGCCGCCCGTTGGTGACTGTCCCTTCAGGGACTGTCACCAAATGTACCGGATGACCGTCCCTGCAGGGACAGTCACCATCACTCATCCGAAAGAACCAAAGCGCATGGCCGAATTCCGCACCGTTTCCAGCAGCACGGCCAAAGCCGGGATCGGGCTGGGCACCGCGCTTGCCGTCACGATATCGTGGAGCCTCCACAAATCCATATTATGGGCCGCGATCCACGGCTTATTTTCCTGGTTCTATGTGCTTTATTACGCGCTGACCCGCTGACCGCTTTGCGCCGCCCTGATCGGCTGCTACCGGCGCATCTATGACCAGCCTTGCCGACATCCTTGACGAATATGAATTCCTTGATGGCGATGATCGGTATCGCCTGCTGATTGATCTGGGCAAAAGCCTTGATCCCATGCCCGATCCGTTGAAAACCGATATCACGCTGGTGCGGGGTTGTTCAGCCAGCGTCTGGGTTTACCCGACCCGGCGGGAGGACGGACGCCTTCATTTTCTCGCAGACAGCAACGCCGCCATCACCAAGGGAATCATCGCGCTGGTGCTGACAACCGTGCAGGATACCCAGCCCGCGGACATTCTGGCGGCTGACATTGAAGGCGCGCTGGCCCCGTTTGATCTGAAGAACCAGCTCAGTTCCAATCGCACGCAAGGCATTCCCAACATGATTGCCTTGATCCGGGAAACCGCCGCGCGTTATGCTGGCTGAATGAAGCGTCTGCTTGCCTTGGCCATTCCCCTGCTGATCGCGGCACATGCGCCGCGCAGCTTCACGATTGGCGGGCAGAATTTTGCCGAAACCGAAATTGTGGACGCGCGCGCCCAACCCGATCTTGACGGCAAAGCGGCCATCCTTGTCACCTTTTCGCCCGATGGTGCCAAGCGGCTGGCGACGATTTCGAAGGCCAATATCGGCAAGCCGGTAAAAATCGAACTGGATGGCAAACTGCTTGCCGAACCGACCGTTCAGGGTGAAATCACTGAAGGCATCGCCCAGATTTCAGGCAATTTCTCGATCGCCGAAGCCGATACGCTGGCGCTTGCAATATCGGGCAAGCCGCCGCTGGGGGATAGTCTGGAGGGGCCATAGGGTCTGGTGACGGTACGCTAATTACTTTCGTCGCCCCGTGCTTGACACGGGGCTAGGCCGTCCTTTGCATCTGGCAGCAAAGTAAAGCCCCACCCCTTGTCAAGCACGGGGCGACGATTCAATCCCCCTGGCCGGGCTCTGCCGAGAAGAATTTGTCAAACTTGCCTTCGACGCCCTTGAACTCGTCGGCATCATCGGGCGCGCCGCGGCTGCGCGTGATGTTGGGCCATTCGGCGGAGAATTTGGTGTTCAGTTCCAGCCATTGTTCAAGATTGCTCTCGGTATCCGGCAGGATCGCTTCGGCGGGGCATTCGGGTTCGCATACGCCGCAATCGATGCACTCGCTGGGGTTGATGACGAGCATATTGTCGCCTTCATAGAAGCAATCGACCGGGCAGACTTCGACACAGTCCATATATTTGCACTTGATGCACGCCTCGGTCACGACATAGGTCATTGCGGCTGACTCCCCTGAAGACTTGGTTCGGAATCGCGTTAGATTCCTGCCTGCCCCGCGTCAATCGCAAGATCAGCATAACAGGCACGCGCTTGCGCTGGTGGCCCGCGCCGCGTGGGCAATTGCTCCACCCGGATCACGCGCACCTGAGCGCCCAGCGTGATGGTGATGATGCTGCCCACCCGCACTTCAGCGTGAACGCTGGCAATTGGTCGTCCGTCGATCCGCGCGCCAACCTGCCCCAGCAGCGCCTGCGCCTGGCTCCGCGTTTTGACGAAGCGGGCAAAGACAAGAAACTTGTCGAGCCTCAGCGTTCGCCCCTGCGGTTGAGCGCGCCAAGCGCGGCAAAGGCGGGATTGTCCGGCCGCTCATCGCGCCGGGGCGCCCGCCGCCCGCGCCAGCGCCACTGGTTGGCGGCAGCATCGCCGACGGTTACAAAGCCGAGCGTCCGCATGATTCGGGACAAAGTGGCGCTGCCAAT
>JANOAJ010000025.1:0-3763 GCA_031411035.1 Sphingomonadales bacterium | reverse complement strand
GAGTGCGTTTCGCACGATTGGCGAAGTGGCAGAAATGCTGGACATTCAGCAGCATATCCTGCGCTATTGGGAAACGCGCTTTCCTCAGTTGCGCCCGCTGCAACGCGCAGGCAAACGCCGCTATTACCGCCCTGAAGACGTTGCCCTGGTGGGGCGGATCAACCGTTTGCTCAACCAGGAAGGCTATACGGTCAAGGGCGTGCAGAAACTGCTGGCGACGGGCGGAACGGCAGCACCGGTTCCCGTCGCAGAGCCAGCGCCACCTGCGCCTGTCGCGGTTTCCCGCACTCTGCCGCTATTGCCTGCCCTGATCGCCCTGCATGACCGGCTTGCCCGGGCGCTGGCTGCGGACGAGATCGCCAGCCGGATCTAGGCGCTAGCCCGGATACCCCCCGAGCATGCCGGGGCGGTGGGGCTTGCGCACCATCAGCGGGTTTGTTTCGCGATCAAACTGGGCGATCACGGCACCAAAGGCACCGCGCAGGGCCACAACCGATTCCAGCAGCGTATCGGGCGAAAGATGCATTTCCACGCAGTCCCTGGCTTCAAACTCTATTGCTTCGGCCAGTTCGGCCAGCCCCATCGCCCCCATCTGGATGGCTTCGGATTTGAGCAGGTCTGCCGGGCCGATCATGCCCGCAGGATCAAGCGCGCGCAGCGCATCTTCGATGGCTGTTACGGACTTGTCTCCATCTTCGCGGAAATAGCCCAGCAATCGGGCGAAATTGCCGCCCAAGGTGCTGCGCGCCTGAGCGAACTGCGCCCAATCAACCTGATCTGCCATTGCCTGTGCCATGTTGCGTAGAGCCTTTCTGCGCCCCGCATACCGTCCCCACGGCTAAAGACTGGCTATACGGAAGCGGTTAACGAAAGGTTGCCAGCACGATTATTTGCGTCATCTGTCGTAATCTGGCATTTTCACTTCACGTCTTGGCAATAGGCGGAACCGGGCATCGCATCAGCTTTCACGCATTCCGGGGGATGCCATGAGCGAGAGAGATGAATTTGAGCTAAGTCGCGCGAGCCTTTCAGCATGGGCACCATATCTGGAGCACCAAAGCCGGGGCATGACCGATCTCATCCTGCTGGCCACGTTGAGCGCAACAATCGACCGGAAGTCTGGCGAAATCATCATAGATAAATCGGCACTTGCGCGGGCGATCCTCTGGCACGGTGCAACCTCCGAAAACAATGCAGCCGCCTGGCTCGTTCAATCCGTTCGGAGCCAGCAGCCCGATATTGACATTCCGTCTGCACCTGCAAACGATTTGGGCAGCGCCGACCTTTCGGAATTCCAGCTTGTTTTGTCGGAAAGTCTGAGGACAAGTGTCCTGCCGCGTGCCAGACTGATCGCCGAACTAACCTCCAACCGATCCATTTGTGACGTTCGCCATGTTGTCATGTCGATGCTGCATGATCGGGGAGACGAATGGACTCACCTTGGCTTTCCGGACTCTGAAGGCGCTTTTATTCTGCTTCGCGATGCGATTGTCACCTCGCTGGACAAGCAGCACGACGGCGAAGAACAAATGGATGTGTGGCACACTCTGACCACCGCACACCCCTCTGCAGTTCTGGCGGCAAGAAACACCCGTCAACCGCCTGCAGGCGCCAGAAAGCGCGGCATCAAAAAGGCGGATCGCGCGACGCCCACCCCGCCCCCAGAATCCCTGCCCATCCACACCGACGACCCCGCCATTGTTGACCTGCTTGGCCGTGAAGGCTTTGCTGAAGTGCTGGCGCAACGGATCGTGCAGGCACATGAGCGCGCGGCGCTTGAAGGCAAAGCCAGCAAGGATGATGATGATAACCGCGCCTTCATTGTCCATATGCATGGGCCCTGGGGATCGGGGAAATCCACGGTTCTGAATTTTGTCCGCAAGCGACTGGAGGCGCGCGCGCCGGCTCCCTGGCTGGTGGTCGAGTTCAACGCCTGGCGTTCGCAACGGCTGAAGCCGCCCTGGTGGTCACTGATTCTGCAGGTGGAACAGGCGGCCTCGCGGTGCCGTCCCGATTTTCTTGGCCGTGCCGCGCTTCGCTTTCGCTGGTTCTGGATGCGGACGCGCGCCGACATTTTGCCCGCTGCCATCGGGCTTGCCTCCATCATATGCGCCGGCTTGTTGCTCGGCTGGGCCGTTCTGGGCAAAGCCAATGAACCGCTCAAAGGAATCGCCGGCATGGTTACCGGGATTGGCGGCATCTACGCCTTTAGCCGTTCCCTGCTGTTCGGATCGGGCAGCGCGGCCAAGGCCTATGAAGATTTGCGCAGTGATCCGTATGGCCCGATGATGAAGCTGTTCGCCCGCCTTGTCCGCGCCATCGACCGGCCGATCATTGTCTTCATCGATGATCTGGATCGCTGCGAAAGCGGCTATGTGTGCGATTTGCTGGAAAGCATCCAGACAATGTTGCGCGCGGCCCCCATCACCTATCTGATCGCGGCGGATCGCAAATGGATCTGCACCAGTTTCGAGAAGCGCTATGCCGACTTTGCGGGGCAGGCCAGTGATGCGGGCAGGCCGTTGGGATACCAGTTTCTCGACAAGCTATTCCAGATTTCGGCGAACCTGCCCGTTATCCCGGCATCGTTGCGGGCAGGCTTCTGGAACGGGCTGCTCCACGCCGCGCCCGCAGCCACCAACGCAACGGAGCGCGCCGATGTGGAGCGCGAAGCCAAGGCAAAGGTGGACTCCGCCCCTACCCCGGAAGCGCGCCATGCCCTGATTGAAGACGAGGCTGACCCGGTAAAGAAGCAGGCGATCCGCACGCAAGTGGCCGTCAAGCAATCCAGCCCGGTGGAAGTGGCGCAAACCGAGCACCGCCTGAAAGCGCTGGGCGCGCTTATCGAGCCCAACCCGCGCTCCATGAAGCGGCTGGCCAATGCTGTGGGCATGAATCAGGCGCGGCTGACGCTGGAAGGGCGGGACAGCAGCAATATCGAAGCGATTGCCCGCTGGACGATCATCGACCTGCGCTGGCCGCTGCTGGCAGACTGGCTGCGCGAAGAACCCGCCCGCATCGCAGCCAGGCCGATTCCGGCAACCGCCGATGCTGGTGACAAGGCCATGGCTACGCTGCTGCGGCAAGCGGAGGTGGTTCGCGTGGTCGGGGCCGCGCGCGCTACGGGGCGCCTGACCCCCGCAGTGCTGAGCGGCCTTGTCGCCTGATCAGCCTGCCGCTTTCGCCACCCCAACCAGTGCCGGACGCAGCAACCGGTCCTTGATCATGTATCCGGCCTGCATTTCCTGGATGATCGTGCCGGGCGCTTCGTCGCTCGGCATTTCCATCATGGCCTGATGGCGGTTGGGATCGAGCGGCTGGCCCAGCGCTTCGATTTTCTTGATACCGTTGCGTTCGAACACGGACGCCAGTTCCCGCTGTGTCGCTTCCAGTCCGGTGACGAGCGCTTTCATTGACTCGTCTGTCCGCATCGCTTCGGGAATCACATCCAGCGCGCGTGACAGGTTGTCGGCAACCGACAGCACGTCGCGGGCAAAGCCGGTGGCAGCATAGGCACGCGCATCCTGCGCATCCTTTTCCAGACGGCGGCGGACATTCTGCGTTTCCGCCTGGGCGTAGAGGATCTGCTGGCGGGCTTCCTCAAGCTCACCCAGCAAAGCACCCAGCGGATCCGCTTCGGGATCAGGTTCCGAAGGTGCGCCTTCGGCAATCATTTCGTCTTCGGCGGTCAAGTCTTCATCACTCATTACGTCATCAATCTCGTCAAGGTTTGTGCGGTGAAATCTACCATGGGAACGACGCG
>JANOAJ010000024.1:0-2807 GCA_031411035.1 Sphingomonadales bacterium | reverse complement strand
CATGCGCAGTGACTCTTCGTCGATTGTCACATTCTCAAGTGCAGCTATACGGCCATAGTGCTGCATAAGCAGGGTCGCATCCAGCCGCTTCAAATCAAAGCGCTGGCAGCGCGATAAAATCGTGACCGGAACTTTACGGATTTCGGTCGTGGCAAAAATGAATTTCACGTGCGCCGGTGGTTCTTCCAGCGTCTTCAACAGGGCGTTGAAGGCGTTTTTGGAAAGCATGTGAACTTCGTCGATAATGTAGATCTTGTAGCGGGCGGAAACGGCGGAATAGCGCACGGCCTCGATAATCTCGCGCACATCATCCACGCCGGTGTGGGAGGCCGCGTCCATTTCCACCACATCGATATGCCGCCCTTCGGCAATCGCGATACAGGGCTCACACACCCCGCAAGGGTCAATCGTCGGCCCGCCCTGCCCGTCTGGCCCGATACAGTTGAGCGCCTTGGCAATCAGCCGCGCGGTGGAGGTTTTGCCCACCCCGCGCACGCCGGTCATCAGAAAGGCATGGGCCAGCCGATCCCGCTTGATCGCGTTGCCCAGCGTCTGCACCATCGCGTCCTGCCCGATCAGTTCGGAAAAGCGCTGGGGCCGGTATTTCCGCGCCAGCACGCGGTAGGGCTGCGCGGACGCGGGCTGTGGGGGTTCGCCTAGATCGAAAGAGTCGGACATGGCGACCTTCTAGGCAGGACGGAAACGATTGTCGAAGGGGAATGGTAGGAGCCGGAACGACCCGGAGCGAATTCGTTGTGGCTGCTTCCTTCCGGATCTGACCAGGTTGGCGAGTGCACCGTCCGCCCGACTCCCGGCGCGGCCTATGGCGATATGCGGGACAAAGGGCAAGAGTCAGATGAGGTGGCGGGATACATCCATCCCTTGGTGAAGGATGCGGACGATCACAAGCGATTCATCTTGCAGGCGAGCGAAGATAGTGTGGCTTCCCGCCCGTTTTCGCAAATAAGCCCGCCCTTTTAGAGTAAAACGCCTCGCAAGGCCGGGGTGTTCGGCCATGGCATCGATCGTCCCATCAATCTGGCCGACGTATTTTAGGGCTTGGGCTTCACCCCATTCACGTAAGGTGTAGTCGATGATTCTGGTCAGATCGGCGTCTGCTTCATCGGAGACGACTATTCGGAGCGGAATCGGGCAAACTCCTGTTCGATAATCTCTTTGACCGAACGGGGGCTAATCCCGCTTGCTTCGCCCTCCTCAAGTGCAGCGATGATCGCTGCATTCGGCTGCCAGTCCGAACCATCGTCAAAATCGTCACGAATGAGATCGCGAACATAGTCGCTGGCATTGGCGTAGAGCCCGGATTTGACTCGCTGCTCCACAAAAGCCTTCATCTCGTCAGGAAGGGAAATATTCATCGTTGCCATGGCGGATTTTGTCTCAAATCCGCCAAACTTTGTCAACGGCCTTGCATGTTCCGGCTTTCCGGGGGGATGCGTACGGTCAGACCGTCCAGCGCCTCAGTTAGCAGTATCTGACAAGCCAGGCGGCTGGTGCGGGTGGCACCGGCAGCGAGATCCAGCATATCCTCCTCCTCCTCGCGGGCGCGAGGGAGCTTGGCGAACCAATCCTTGTCCACGATGACATGACAGGTGGAACAGGCCATCTGCCCTTCGCACGTGCCTTCCAGAGGTTGACCGTCATTCTGGCCGACGGTGAGCAACACCTCTCCGCTTTCCGCTTCCACTTCGCGCACCGTTTCCCCATCGGCGCTGAGGAAGCGGACGCGGATCATGCGGCAAGCTTGTGCTGGCGGTCAGCCGCAGCGAAGATCAGGCGCAGGCCTTCGCGAAATTCCGAAAGCGTGGTGTAGCGCCCGAAGCCCAGGCGGATGCTGGAACGCGCCTGCAATTCGGAAAGGCCAATGGCTTTCAGCACATGGCTAGGCCGTCCCGACCCGCTGGCGCACGCAGAGCCTGCCGCGAAGGCAACCTCGCGCACTTCGGAAATCAGGCGCGCCACATCAACGCCATCACAGCGCAGGTTGAGGTTGCCCTGATAGCGCTGGCTGGCGGAACCATTGAGGCTCCAGTCACGCGGCAGCATGTCCGTCGCCGCTTTCCACAACAGGCGGACATGCGCCGCATCCTCCTCCATCCGCATCCGGGCAAGCGTCGCCGCTGTACCAAAACCGATGCAGAGCGCGGGGGACAATGTTCCGGAACGCAGTCCGCCTTCCTGCCCACCGCCGAACAGAAATGGCTCAATCTCGACCCCATTGCGCACCCACAGCGCCCCGATGCCTTTGGGGCCGTGGATTTTATGGGCACTCACCGCGATCAGATCAGGGCCGTGCGGCACCTGAATGCGACCAAAGCCTTGCACTGCATCGCACAGGAACAACGCCCCTGCGTCATGTGCCGCTTTGGCAAGCGCGGAAACCGGCTGGATCACGCCGATCTCGTTATTGACCAGCATCGCCGCAACCATTCCGGCGTTGGCGGGAATGGTAACGTCCGGGCGAACGAGCCCGTCAGACCCGATGGGAAGCAGCGAAAGCTTGCGGCGGTGCTTCGACAGCCACTGCGCCGTATCGCGCACGGCCGCATGTTCCGTATCGGGAATGGCAATGCCCCCCTGCCCGGCACAACGCAGCGCCCAGTTGAGCGCTTCAGTCGCGCCGCTGGTGAAATAGACCTTGCCATCCGGCGGCAACAAGGCTGCCACGGCGTCCCGCGCCATTTCGATCATGGCCGCGGCTTCCCGCCCGCCCTTGTGCGGCGCGTGGGGGTTGGCAAATTTTTCGGAAAGCCAGGGCAGCATCGCCGCGCGGGCTTCAGGAGCGATCG
>JANOAJ010000023.1:0-1759 GCA_031411035.1 Sphingomonadales bacterium | reverse complement strand
TACCTCTCCGCCCGCTGGCCCGGCGACGCCTGGACGATGGCCGACGCGGTCAACCGGATGCTGGCGGACTAAGCCAAAGCCTCCGCAATCAGCTTGCGGCTGTTCTCCACGCCGTAGAGTGCGATGAAGCTGCCCATGCGGGGGCCGGCGCTGGAGCCGAGCAGGGTTTCGTACAGCGCCCTGAACCAGTCGCGCAAGGTTTCAAAGCCGCCTGTCTTGCCGATTTCATAGACAATATTCTGGATATCCTCCGCACTGGCTCCTGCAGGCAGTGCCGCCAGTGCCGCGTCCAGCCGCGCCAGTGCCGCCCCTTCAACCCCTTCCGGCTTGCGCCGCTGCAAGGTCGGCGCCACGAAATCGCGGTTATAGGCGAGCGCCAGCGTGATCAGCGTTGCCAGTTCGGGATGGGTCGCGGGGCTGGCACCCGTCACATAATTGCCAAGATAGCCCCAGACCTGCTCCGCCGTTGCCCCGCCGCCCATCACGCCGACCAGATTGAGCAGCAACCCGAACGTCACCGGCGGCACATCACGCGGCACGGCCCCGTTATGGATATGATGCACCGGATTGCCGAGCTGCTTGTCCACCGGCTGGTCATGCCATTGCGTGCGGAACTGGAAATATTCATCCACCGCGCGCGGGATCACGCCCATATGGAGCTGCTTGGCGCTTTTGGGTTCGCGGTAAGCATAGAAAGCCAGGCTGTCCTGCGTGCCGTAAGACAGCCATTGTTCGAGGCTGAGCCCATTGCCCTTGGACTTGGAGATTTTCTCCCCCTTGTCATCCAGGAACATCTCGTAAATCAGCCCTTCGGGCTTGCGTCCGCCCAGCACGGACGCGATCTTGCCGGATTGGGTGCCGCTGTCAGTCAGATCCTTGCCATACATTTCATAATCGACGCCCAGCGCGACCCAGCGCATCGCCCAGTCCACCTTCCATTGCAGCTTGGCCTTGCCCCCCAGCACGGACTGGGTGACGGTTTCGCCTTCATCCTCAAAGCTGACCAGCCCGGCCTCCGCATCCACCACGGTGACGGGCACCTGAAGCACCACCCCGCTCTTTTCACTGACCGGCAGCACGGGGGAATAGGTCGCGGCGCGTTCCTTGCGCAGCGTGGGCAGCATGATGTCCAATATCGCCTGATTGTGGCGCAGCACATTTTTCAGCGCGTCATCAAACTGCCCGCCTTCATACATTGTGGTGGAGGATACGAATTCATAGTCAAAGCCGAAGCGATCCAGAAACTCCCGCAGCATCGCGTTATTGTGATGCGCAAAACTCTCAAACTTGCCGAAAGGATCGGGAATCCGCGTCAGCGGCTTGCCCAGATGCGCGGTCAGCATGGCACCGTTCGGCACATTATCCGGCACCTTGCGCAGGCCATCCATATCATCGGAAAAGGCGATCAGCCGCGTCGGCGCGCCGGTCATCGCTTCATAGGCATGGCGCACCATCGTCGTGCGCAGCACTTCGTTGAAGGTGCCGATATGCGGCAGGCCGGACGGGCCATACCCGGTTTCAAAGATCACCGGGCCGGATGCCTTGCCCTGAGGATAACGTTTCAGCACCTTGCGCGCTTCCTCAAACGGCCAGGCTTTGGAGGCAATTGCGGCGGTGCGGAGATCATCAGTCATAATGCCGGAGCCTTTCGCGGTTTTGCCGCGCAGGCGCAAGGGATAGCGGCGAGGCCACCCGAATCGTCGCCCCTGCGCAGGCAGGGGCCTGTTGGGAGTCTGGGCGACTCAGAGGTCCCTGCTTG
>JANOAJ010000022.1:0-21654 GCA_031411035.1 Sphingomonadales bacterium | reverse complement strand
CACGAAATTTTATCCGCAGCCGCAAGTCTCGCTTCAGCAGAGGGAGGATCGACCTCCCGATTGGGCAGACCAGATTGGGTATCGGCAGTGCACTGCGCCACTTGGTCTGCATATATTTCCAGGCATCACGATATCCGCCACCCAGATTTGTTACCGGGCGGCTGAAATGGATCACCGGCAGATCAATCACCCATGAAGAACGGCCCGCCTGTTTGGCAATCTGTACGATGTCCGTGCCATAGAGGTGGAAACTAGGCAGGGCTTCATCAAAGACAAGTCCGGCTTGCGTGCGGATGATAATCAGCAGTTCGTCGAGCGACTCAACTTGTGCCGGAAGATTTCCGCCATGCCCAATGACCATTTTCAGGCCGGATGACCAAGTGCGGCCGATGAGACGTCCGTCGCTATCAACCCCAATCACGCCAGCGACTGCCCAATTAGGTTGGGTTGCGTCCAGATGGTCCAACGCCAACTCGATCCGCTTGAGTGAGCCTTTCGGCAGAAAAACATCCTGATGCGCAAAAATCAGATAGTCGGATTCGGAATCCGAAAGCGCCCGGTTGTAAGCCAAACCTGAGTTTTTATACCGTTCATAGGTCCGCACCGTCACTACCTCCGAGGCGATGTCAGGTGATGACAAAAGGCACTTTTGCAATACTTCCCTGTCGTTGACCGCAGCAGCGACGCCAATTTTGGTCATGATCAGATTTCGCCTCGCTCTGCCAAATCCAGAAACTTTTCGATCTCGTCTGAAAGAAGGTGTGGCATCGCAGCGGCAATCCGCTGGTCGGCCCAGTCCCACCATCTCACATTTAGCAGCCGACTAATGGCTTCCGGAGAAAAACGAAACCGGAGAGGGCGGGCGGGGTTTCCGCCGACAATCTCATACGGGGCCACGTCCTTTGTCACTACCGAACGCGCCGCGATTACAGCCCCATCTCCGATCGAGATACCGGACATAATGATAGCCTCACGCCCTATCCAGTCATCATTGCCGATAACCACGTCACCTTTGCTGACCGGGTGGCCGGTGAAGCGGGTAAAACGGGAATCAATCGCTGAAAAGGGATAGGTGGTCACCCAATCGGTTCTGTGTCCGCCGCCTAACATTACCTGAACCCCCGCAGCGAAAGAGCAATAATTGCCCACCTTCAAATGCGTGCCTTCGCCAAACTCAAGCACCGAAAGCCCGCCATAGCTGCCCGCGCCAATTGTGTGGTCGGGGAATTGGACTGAAAGATTGCCCGCGCCTTTGCGGGAATACCCGCGAAAAAGCCGTTTGAGACGTCCGCGAATGTCAGTCATGTGCGCCGACCCTTGCCGTAAATCTTCTGATGAACGTTAGCACATTGGCCTTGAATGCAGGAGGAAAGCGGCACCACGAAAGGATCATTGCGCAGCCCAATAGTGCCGTGGCGACGGCAGCCATGAACGGGGGGCTAGTCTGGGTGAAATGCTGGCCAACTAGAGCCAGAGCGACAAGCGTGAATTGTGGCAGAAACTGTCGATATCCCGAATAATTGCGATCAACAAACCAGGACAACATCGCGAAGTCAACAAGGCAGCGCAGCAGAAATGCTAGCCCCAAGCCAAAAAGCCCGTAATGCTGCATCGCGAAATAGAGCCCTCCCAAATAAGGCGGAATCTGCACGATAAGAATTTTGGCTACCATATCCGGTCGGCCGCTCGCTTGCAGGCGAACAAAAGGCACCAATGCAAATGCGTTGGCCCAGAAGGCTATTATCAACAAGCGACCTACTGGTGCTGCCTGAAGCCCTAAATCCTTTCCTACCCAAAAAGTCAGGAATGGACCGATTAGGAATACCGCTGCAACGACGGGGGGCGTTAGCACCGCTCCAATCGCAGCGAGCGCAGACTCGCCCATCTGTCGGGATTCGCCATCATGCGCATAAGACAGGCGCGGAAACAGGGCGTTGGTGAGCGCCGAAGGAATGATCGCAATCCGCTGGGCAAGCTGGAAGGGCAGGGAATATATTGTCACTGCCACGGCCCCCAGCACCGCGCCGATCATGAAGCGGTCAACAATGACCAGCATCGGGCCGAAGATCGATGTCAGCATCACCCAGCCGCCATAGCTGAGCAGTTCTTTCGCCCGGCCCATATCCGCCGTGCGGGGGTGACCGCGCGTGATTTCCTGGTGGCAGCGGAAGCCGAGCACACCCACGGCGAGCAGCCGGGCAAAAATTGCTGCCGCCAGCAAGTGCGGCAGGTTCGGGCCGAAGAACCAGGCGATGGACAGGGGGAATAGCTGGAACAGCGTGGTTGAGGTGACGGAAATCGAATTGGTCTGAAGAAACTTCTCCCGCCCCTGTAAGGCTCCGGTCAGAACGCCCGTCAGCGTCGCAATCGGCACTGCCATCGCCAGAAACGGCACGCCGCGCATGATTTCCGGGCGCAGCGCAGGATCGACCTTGAACACATAGGCGAAAAACAGCCCCGCCGCGATCCACAACACAGCGCCGCCAACCAGACCCATGCCGACATTGACCGCAAGGGCGCTCCAGAAAGTCCGGGCGCGCTCTTCGGGCGGGGCCCCCTTCAGCGCCGCGATCTTGTATTGCGTGGCTCGGCCAAGCCCAAGGTCAAACAGGCCGAAATAGCCGAGCAGCAGCCAGCTTATCGCCAGCACGCCATACCGGTCCGGCCCGATCAGATGCAGATAGGCGGGCACAGTCGCGAGCGACAAGAGCAGCGGAATGACGGCCCCTGTAAGATTATAGACCGTGTTGCGGCTGACGCTCATCCAGCGCGGCTGGCAAGATCAAGCAATGCCTTGCCATAGCTTGTCTTGGCGAAATACTCACCCCGCGCCCGCATTTGGGCGATGTCGATAAAGCCCTGATGGAAGGCGATTTCTTCCAGACACGCAATCTGCTGGCCGGTGCGCTTCTGGATCACGCGGACGAATTCGGAGGCTTCGACCAGGCTGTCATGCGTGCCTGTGTCCAGCCAGGCGAAGCCCCGGCCCATCTGTTCGACGAACAAGCCTTCCGCTTCCATATACATGCGGTTGAGATCGGTGATTTCCAGTTCGCCGCGCGCCGAAGGGGTCACCTTTGCGGCGAAATCACAGACGCGTTCGTCATAGAAATAGAGCCCGGTTACCGCCATGTTGGATTTGGGGGCTTTGGGCTTTTCCTCGATGCTGATCGCGCGGGCATCGGCGTCGAGTTCAACCACGCCATATGCCGTTGCATCTTCCACCTGATAGGCAAAGACAGTCGCGCCCTTTTCACGTCCGACCGCGCTGGCGAGCAGATTGCCAAGGCCCGCGCCGTAGAAGATATTGTCCCCCAGCACGAGTGCCGCCGGGCCGCCCTCCAGAAATTCCCGCCCGATCAGGAACGCTTGTGCCAACCCCTCCGGTTTGGGCTGCACCGCATACTCGATTTTCAGGCCCAGTTCCGCGCCGGTACCGAACAGCCGCTCATAATTGCCGATATATTCGGGCGAAGAGATGATCAGTATCTCCCTTATGCCCGCCATCAGCAGCACGGACATGGGGTAATAGATCATCGGCTTGTCATAAATGGGCAGCAACTGCTTGTTGATGGCCAGGGTTGCGGGATGCAGTCTTGTGCCTGATCCGCCTGCGAGAATGATGCCCTTCATGCTGCGGCTCCTGCCAGACGTGTATCGAGAATGGCGTTCACCGCATCCTGCCAGGAGCGTGGGGTTAGGCCAAAATCCCGGGTGAATTTGGTCGTATCCAGGCGGGAATTGGACGGGCGCCGCGCCGGGGTGGGATAGTCTGCGGTGGTAATGGCGCCAAGGGCAGGGGCTTTGAGGCCTGCCGCTTGGCTCCGTGCGAAAATGAGCGCGGCCAGATCATGCCAGCTTGCGTCTCCGCCATTGACGAAATGCCAGGTGCCTGTCGGCGCGTCCGGACCGGTCATCCGGGCAGCGACGGTCAGAAGGGCTTCGGCAATATCGTCAGCGCTTGTGGGGCAGCCATGCTGGTCAGAAACCACGCCCAGCGCATCCCGGCTTTCGGCAAGGCGCAGCATCGTGTTGATGAAGTTGGCACCGCCTGCACTCAGTACCCAGGCCGTGCGGATGATGGCGTGGGCCGGGTTGGCAGCGCGCACCGCGACTTCGCCTGCCAGTTTGGAGGCACCGTAAACGCTCACCGGGCCGACCGAGTCATCCTCGACATAGGGTGTGCGTTTGCTGCCATCGAAGACATAGTCGGTCGAAACATGGATCAGCGGAATGCCGCGTCGCGCGGTTTCGGTTGCCAGCAGACCGGGGCCAATATGGTTGATCGCGTCAGCCAGCTCCGGTTCGCTTTCGGCCTTGTCCACAGCCGTATAGGCCGCACAATTGATGACTACGTCCCATGCATCCCTAGCGAGCGTCGCGGCAATGGTTTCGGGCCGGGCAAGATCCAGATCAGTGCGCGCGGGTACCGTGACCGTAAAACCGTGGCGTGCGGCGGCAGCCATCACGGCCTTGCCGACCTGACCCGATCCGCCTGTGACGAGCGCCCGTTTCACTCTGCGGCCAGTCCCAGCCGCTCGCCGCGATAGGCACCCGACAGGATATCGCGCCACCAGCTTTCATTGTCGAGATACCAGCGGATGGTCTTTTCAATGCCGGTTTCGAAACTCTCCAGTGGCTTCCAGCCCAGATCGCGCTCCAGCTTGGACGCATCGATCGCATAACGGAAATCATGGCCGGGGCGGTCCGCGACATAAGTGATCTGTTCACGGTAAGACTTGCCATCCGCGCGCGGGCGAATGCGATCCAGCGTGTCACAAATGGTGTGGACGACGGCGAGGTTGGTCTGTTCCGAACGCCCGCCGATCATATAGCTGTCCCCCACCGCGCCGCGTTCAAACACAGCACGCAGCGCGCGGACATGATCATCGACATAAAGCCAGTCCCGCACATTCGCGCCGGTGCCATAGACCGGCAGCCTTTCCCCGGCGAGGCACTTGATGATCATTAGCGGGATCAGCTTTTCGGGGAAATGATAGGGGCCATAATTGTTGGAGCAATTGGTGAGGACAACCGGCAGGCCATAGGTATGGTGCCATGCCCGCACCAGATGATCGGAACCCGCTTTGGATGCCGAATAGGGTGAGCGCGGATCATAGGAGGTTTCTTCGGTGAAGAAGCCCTCGTCCCCGAGCGCGCCGAACACTTCGTCTGTCGAGATGTGGTGGAACCGGAAATCGGCCTGGTCCTGCGCTTCCCGCGTCCGCCAATAATCGAGCACCGCGCGCAGCATTGAGAATGTGCCGACCAGATTGGTTTCGATAAAGGCGGAAGGGCCATCGATTGAACGATCCACATGCGATTCTGCGGCCAGGTGGGTCACGACATCCGGTTGGAAATCCGCAAGCAGCGCGGCAATGCGGGCGGTATCGCAAATATCCGCCTGTTCGAACCGGTACCGGTTTGATCCGGCTATATCAGCAAGCGAAGAGAGGTTGCCCGCATAGGTCAGCGCATCGACATTGAGGACGATATGATCCGAATGACCGATCAGGTGCCGTACCAGTGCCGAACCGATAAAACCGGCCCCGCCGGTCACAAGAATGCGTTTGGCGCTCACTATTGTTCGATCCGTGTCAGGGGCAGCAACGGCTTGCCATCATAGGGGAATTCGGGCGCGGCGTCAGCCATTAGCGGCAGGCGCGCGTCCTTGTCGGAAAGCTCTGGCAATCCATCCGGCAGCGGCCAGTCAATCGCCAGCGCCGGATCATTCCAGATAATGCCGCCATCAGCTTCGGGTGCATAGGGGGCGTCGACCTTGTAAATCACTTCGCAATCCGGCTCCAGCGTCACAAAGCCGTGGCCATAACCGGCGGGAATGAACAGTTCGTCACCATTTCCGGCAGAAAGTTCCGCAGCCACCCATTTCCCGAAGCTGGGTGAGGCACGTCGCAGATCAACCGCGACATCCCATATCCGGCCCCGAACGCAGCGCACGAGCTTCGCTTGCGCGAAGGGTGGCGTCTGGAAATGGAGGCCGCGCAGCGTACCGGTGCTGCGGGAGAGCGAATGATTGTCCTGGCAAAAATCGCCAGATATACCCCAGCTTTCAAAGCGGGTGCGGTTCCAGCTTTCGCTGAACCAGCCGCGCGAATCTTCAAAGCGGCGCGGGCGAACAAGCAGCACGGTCAAGAGAGAGATACTCCACTTCCGCCGGAGGGCCGGTAACAGCCCGTCGGCAAACATTAACAGACCCGCGATGCTGCAGACGTTGACGTCTGTCCAAGCCCTCGTCCGCAACCACAAATCCATAGGCTTGGCAAGGCTGCTTAATGGTAAATCAACGCTTTTCTGGTGAAGGCGGAGGCATGAACATGGCCTATGACTTCGCAACCGGACGCAGGCTGGAAAGCATTGCGTACGAACCGCAGCCCGATGCAGAGGCGGAAGCGGCCTCCACCCGCGATCACGGACTGGATGCGCTTGCCGCCATTCTGGGCATGTACCGGATCCCCTGCGATTCCGCGCGCTGGCGCCATGAACTGGCGCATGACAAACCGGTAACCGGCGACGAACTGGTGTTGATCGCCAGCCGGATGGAGGGCGTGCGGGCCAAGCTTGGCAAGGCGGACTGGGCACGGCTTGCGCGCCTGCCGCTGCCTGCCATCGCGAACGGACCGGAAGGCTGGTTCATCCTGGGCCGGCTGATTGACGATTCTGCCATGATCCAGCGCGCCGGCTGCCCCATCGAAACGGTCAGCCGGGAAGCGCTGGAAGCGATATGGGATGGCAAGCTGGTGCTTGTCACCACCCGGGAAGGGCTGGGCGACCAGGCTGCACGCGGGTTTGATATCAGTTGGTTCATTCCCCAATTCGTCAAATATCGCCGCCTGATCGGCGAAGTGCTGCTGATCACCTTTGCGATCAACCTGCTGGGTCTTGCCGCGCCCCTGTTCTTCCAGAATGTGGTGGACAAGGTGCTGGCGCATAACAGCCTGTCCACGCTCAATGTGCTTGCCTTTGCCTTTGCGGCAGTGTCCGTATGGGAAGTCGCTTTCACTTGGGTGCGGACGCGGCTCTATTCCGAAACCAGCCAGAAGATCGATGTGGAACTGGGCGCGCGGCTGTTCCGTCATTTGCTCAGCCTGCCCATTGCCTGGTTCGAGGCGCGGCGCGTGGGCGATACTGTCACGCGTGTCCGCCAGTTGGAAACGATCCGCGAGTTCCTGACCAACGCATCGCTGTCAGTGATGGTCGATCCGGTGTTTACACTGATCTTTATGGCCGCAATGATCTGGTACTCCCCCTCCCTGTTCGGGATCGTGGCCGTCAGCCTTGTCGGTTATTTGCTGGTATCGCGCGCGGTTACCGGGCCGCTCAAGTCGCGGCTGGATGAGAAGTTCGAACGTGGCGCCGCGAATAACGCCCTGATCGTGGAAAGCGTATCGGGTATCCAGACCGTCAAGGCCGCAGCCGTCGAGCCGCACTGGCAAGCCCGGTGGGAGCGTCAACTGGCAGGATATTCAGCCGCAACACAGCGCGTGATCAATCTCGACAATACGGGTGCACAAGCGATCCAGTTGATCTCCAAGCTCAGCTTTGTGGCGATCCTTTTCTTCGGGGCCAAGGCTGTGATTGCAGGCAGCCTGACCGTGGGCGGGCTGGTGGCGTTCAACATGTTCGCCCAGCGTGTCTCCGGCCCGGTGATCCGCATGGCCCAGCTTTGGCAGGATTTCCAGCAAGTGCGGATTTCGATCGAACGACTCGGGGATATTCTCAACGCACCGCCCGAGCCACAGCCGACAAGCCATGTGGCAATGCCGCCAATGCTGGGCTCCGTCGAATTCCAGAATGTCCGTTTCCGCTATGCTGATGATGGCCCGCTGACCCTGGACGGTATTACGCTGGATATTGCGCCGGGTACGACGCTTGGCATTTGCGGCAGTTCGGGATCCGGCAAATCCACGCTCACCAAATTGCTCCAGCGTTTCTATCTCCCCGGCTCTGGCCGCATCCTGGTTGACGGGATGGACATCACCCAGATCGATCCGGTCTGGCTGCGGCGGCAGACGGGCGTGGTTTTGCAGGAAAACCTGCTGTTCAACGCCTCGATCCGCGAAAATATCGCGCTCGCCAATCCGGCGATGCCAATTGCGCAGGTGATGCGGGCCGCACGACTGGCGGGCGCGCATGATTTCATCATGGAAATGCCGCACGGCTATGACACGCCGCTTGTCGAGCGTGGCACGAACCTTTCGGGCGGGCAGCGCCAGCGCCTGGCGATAGCGCGCGCTCTTGTCATGGAACCGCGTCTGCTCATTCTGGATGAGGCGACTTCGGCGCTTGACGCCGAGAGTGAGGAAATCGTCCAGAATAACCTCAAGGCAATGGCAGAAGGACGCACGGTCATCATCATTGCCCACCGCCTTTCGGCGATCCGCCAGTGCGACAGGATCATTGCAATGGAAAAAGGCCGGATTGTTGAAGAAGGAAACCACGCGTCACTGCTGGCAATCGGGGGCCGCTATGCTGCGCTCCATGCACGCCAATCGGGCTTTGGAGGTCTGGGATGAGCAGCATGGGGCACAATTTCGCGCTGGTGAAAGCGGCAATGAAGGATGAGCGGCAGCGCACAACCGCGCTGGTCAGGATTGAGGAAACCAGCTTTCTTCCCGCAGCTCTGGAAATTATCGAGCGGCCGGTATCGCCGACGGCACGGCTGACCGGCTGGCTGATGATGGGGGGCTTTGCCCTGACGATGCTGTGGGCCGTATTTGCCGAAGTCGATATTGTTGCCTCGGCACCTGGCCGGATCGAGCCGGGTGGCGACATAAAAATGATCCAGCCTGCGGCATCCGGCGTGGTCAGCGCGATTCTTGTGAGCGATGGCGATCATGTTCGTGCCGGGCAGGCGCTGGTGGCGCTTGATCCAACAGCCAGTGCAGCGGGGCTGGATCAGGCCCGCTCTGCCTGGCAGACGGCCGCCCTTGATGTGGCACGGCTGCGGATGGTCGTGTCCGCTGTTGAAGGCCGGGGTGCGGGCTTTGCGGTGCCGCAGGGCGTGCCAGCGGAACTCGCATCCGTCCAGCAGCGACTTGGCCGGGCCCAGATCGCCGAGATATTCGCCGCGTCTTCAGGCTATTCGGCGGAAACCAGTGTGGCGGCGGCGCAGCGGGCGCAATCGGCGGGGGAAGCCCAAAAGGCAACGGAATCACTGCCGCTCTTGCAACAGCAATTGGCCGCCAACGAAGCGCTGGCCGAAAAAGGCTATGTTTCCAAATTAAAGGTGCTGGAAATGCGGCGACAGGTGATGGCGGCGGAACGCGATCGCCAGATTGCCAATTCCGGCACTGGTCAGGCGGGCGCTCGTGTTGCGGTGGCTGCCAGTGGAGCGGCGATGAGCCGGGCACAGGCGCGGGCGCGGATCATGGCGGATCTCGTGCGCGCCGAAACAGATGAAGCATTGAAGCGCAGCGAACTGGTAAAGGCGGAACAGCAGGCCAGCTTCCAGCGGCTTGTCTCGCCCGTCAGTGGCACCGTCGCACAACTCGCGCTTCATACCGTTGGTGGCACTGTGGAAGCGGGCAAGCCCGTCATGACCATCGTGCCGGAAGGGGCCACGCCCTATGTCGCTGTGGCGATATCGGATCGGGATATTGGCCATGTGCGTGTTGGCCAGCCTGTGGCCGTCAAGCTCGCCGCATTTCCCTTTACCCGTTACGGAACGGTGCCGGGCCGGATCGAAAGCATTTCAGCGGCAGCGACCGAGGATGAAAAGCTGGGCAGCGTCTATCGCGCGCGCATACGCCTTTCTCAATCCACCATCCTGCGCGATGGCGAACGCGTGCCACTGACACCTGGCCTTTCGGCGACAGCGGACGTGGTGACAGGCAGGCGCACCATCCTGAGCTATCTGACCAGCCCCATTGACGAGGCCGTGAGCGAAGCGGCAAGAGAGCGATGATCGTCACACGCTAGCCGGACGGGCCGGCGTCCGCCCTGTGCGGCGGGAAAATGGTGCTGCCGGTGAGGATTGAACTCACGACCTCAGCCTTACCAAGGATGCGCTCTACCACTGAGCTACGGCAGCACGGGGACGTCAGAACAGCCCTGTAGGCGCGGGCCTATGAACAAAGCGTGTGGACGCGTCAAGGCATTGCGGCGTATTTGCGTGGAATGAAGAAAATCAACTCCGAACGAGAGGCACGGCTGGCCAAGGCGCTGCGGGACAATCTGCGCAAGCGCAAGGCAGGCGCTGGATCAGGCAGCGGCGATGGTGGTGCGATGGAGCAGCCGGTGGTGCCCGTCATATCCGCCGGTGGCCGCGTGGAGGACTGAGCGGTTGTCCCACATCAGCAGCATGCCTGCCTGCCATTCGTGGCGGTAGTGGAATTCGGTGCGGCCTTGCCACTGATACAGGTCGATGAGCAAGGGCACCGCTTCGGCATCGTCCATCCCTTCGATCCCGATGATATAACCGAAACAACTGAACAGCCCTTTGCGCCCGGTTTCGGGGTGCTCGCGGATCAGGGGGTGGAGTTGCGTCGCTTCGGCCTCTTTTGACGGACGGATGTCCATGGAGCGCTTCGCCTTGTCTCCCTCGCCATAAAATCCGTCTGGCGCATAAGCCCGCCTGGCGGAATGGATCGCCATTTTCCCTTCCAGCTTCGCGCGCATGGCACCGGGCATCGCGTCCAGCGCCGCATGCTGGTTGGCGAACAGCGTATCACCACCAATGGGCGGTATCGTAATCCCGTAAAGGCAGGTGCCAGCCGGAGGACGCGCCTGAAAGCTCCAGTCGCTGTGCCAGTTTTCGGCGAACAGGGGCGATGTTTCATCGGCCTGCCGCTCGACCGCGATGATGTGCGCGCGGCCCGGAATGGGGGCAATGAAGGGATCATCACCAAAGCCGCCAAACGCCAGCGTGAAACGTTCCAGATCATCGTCGCAAAGTTCCTGGCCGGGAAAGGCAAGAACGTGATGATCCAGCCATGCGGCCCGGATCGCAGCCACCGTTTCAGGCGAAAGCGGCTTTGCAAGATCCACGCCTGTCACGCTGGCACCGCAGGCCTGACCCGAAGGTGTGATTTGCATCATCGCGGCCGATGCTCGGTGCCAAGGCCGCTGGTGATGAACAAAGCCGTCGCTTCGCCTTCCACATCGGCTGTATGCCAGGCGCCGGGCGGATTGATCGCATATTCGCCCGGGCCGATGGTCACGGTCGCCTTGCTGCCATCGACCATTTCCTGATGCAGGGTGATGCGTCCTGCGGTGCACACCACCACCTCGTCCCCCGCCGGGTGCATTTCCCAGGAATCCCAGCTTTCAGAGAAGGTATAGAGGGATACGAGCCGCCCTTCCTTCCCGTCCCCTGCGTGGCGCGCGATATAGCCTTCATACCATTCCATGCCGGTGAATTCCGGCTGGGGGATCGCCGTGGCACCAAGGCCAAGATGCAGGGGATGCGTAAATAGATTGCCAGTGGTCATGGCTGTTCCTCTCCCTCGTCAGCGACACGGATGCCGCTGACCGCAGAGACATAATTGATCGGCGCGTGATCCGCCAGCATCCGGAACAGGACATTCCCGGGCTTGCCCCGATACATGCGGCGGAATGCCGCGCGAGCGGCCTTGCGGTCAGCCTTGATTGTGGTCCGATCCGGCGTTCCAGACAGGACGTATCCGTTCCGGTCAATGTAGCAGGCGTCGGAAATATGGGCATAGCCAATGGGCGGAGGCACGCGCGTCACGAAATCGGCGCAATCCACAAAACGGCGCACATCGCGATCCCCGAACAGCGTGGCAAACGCTCGAGTGCCGACGCGAGGCGCGCCAAAGACAATTAGCCGGGCATGTGGGTGATGGGCGGCCATTACAATTGCCAACGCGGCCCCCAGGCTGTGGCCGGTAACGACAAGCGGCGCGGCACCGGCATCCTTGATCCAGCCGCCAATCGTAGATTCCGCGCTGCGCCAGGCCCGCAAGAAGCCGCGATGAATTCGCCCCGGCCCGCGCCAGCGAACGGGGGTGAAGGCAATATCGCTAAGAATATCGCGTATCCTGTCACTCTGCGTGCCGCGAAAGCTGATATAGCATGTGCCATCCGGCGCGGTAACGCACAGTGCCTGAGTATTGGTGCGCGCGTCATGAAAGGTGCGCAGGTCCAAAAAACCGGCAGCCGTCACAATGTCTTCGAGACGCTTGGCCTGACCCTGTTCGAAACGGACATAGGCAAGGTGGGAAAGGGTGGCACAGAGTGCCTCTACCGGGGTTTTCTGCGCCAAGACTAACGGAGGCAGACGATGTTCAGGATGGAGCAGCGCATCCCGCGAAGGATCGAATGCCAGCCCCGCCATCATTTGCCTCCCGCCTGCCATTTGCCGACAATCATGGCAGATTGCGCCCCAAACACACGCGCAAAGTGTTGCGCGGTCAGGCGGCCGCTTCGCCCATCACAAAGGCATTGAGCTTGTTGCCATCGGGATCGCGAAAATAGCCTGCATAGAAACCTTCGCCGCGCGGCCCGGGCGCGCCTTCATCGCTGCCGCCCTGCGCCAGCGCGATAGCGTAAAGGCGATCCACCTGCGCTTTATCCTTCGCTTCCAGCGCGACCATCACGCCGTTGCCCACACTGGCCGCATTGCCATCATGCGGTTTCGTCGCCGCAATACCCGCTGCCCCACCGGGCGCACCCCAGGCAATGAAGCTGTCAAAATCCATCATCCGCCCCACGCCCATTTCCGCAGCGATGGCATCATAAAATGCCGCCGCGCGAGGCAAATCATTGGTTCCCAGCGTCACATATCCAATCATGTGCGTCTCTCCTGTCTTATATGCCGCGATTCGAACAATAGGAGAACAAATAGCTGGAGTCAACGCCGGGCGGGATGGTGAAAGAGGGCCCCTGCCCGTTCACCCCCGCCCCAACGCCGCACAAGCCTCCTCCAGCCAGCGCTTCACTGCGCCTTCCACCCGAGGCCCCACCACGGACAGCACCTGTGCGTGATAGTCGTCCCACCAGCGCAATTCATCGCGGGTCATCAGGTCGGTATCGACCAGCGTGCGGTCAATCGGGGCGAAAGTGAGTGTTTCGAAGCCCAGATAGTCGCCTTCCGCACCTGCGATTGCGCGTTCCTCGGCCAGGATCAGATTTTCGATGCGGATGCCATATTCTCCGGCCTTGTAGTAACCAGGCTCGTTGGAGATGATCATGCCCGCATGGATCGGCTCTTCGGTACCGGCCTGACCACCTGCGCTCGTCGCGATGCGCTGCGGGCCTTCATGGACGGCGAGATAGCTGCCAACGCCGTGGCCGGTGCCGTGCGCGTAATCCACGCCTGCCGCCCAGAGGTACTGGCGCGCGAGCGTATCAAGCTGAGTGCCGCGTGTGCCTTTGGGGAAGACGGCGCGGGCAAGCGCAATATGGCCCTTGAGCACGCGGGTGAAGCGATCCTTCATTTCGGCGGTGGGTTCGCCCGGCCCAACCCAGACGGTGCGAGTCACGTCCGTAGTGCCGTCCAGATACTGCCCGCCGCTATCGACCAGATAGATGCTGCCCGGCGGGATGGTGCGATTGGAGGCTTCGTCCACCTTGTAATGGCACTGGGCGGCGTTCGGCCCCGCGCCGGAAATAGTGTCAAAGGAGAGGTCTTTGAGCAGCCCGGTTTCCTCGCGGAAGGCGCGGAGTTTGGCAGCGGCGGAAAGTTCGGTTTCGTTGCCTGTCGGGGCCGCGCCGCTCAGCCAGTGGAGGAAGCGGGTTAGCGCCGCACCGTCGCGCTTTTGCGCCGCGCGATGTCCGGCCTGTTCGATGGGGTTCTTGATCGCCTTGGCCAGCACGGAGGGATCACGCAGTTCTAAAATCTGCGCCCCGCCATCGGCCAGCGCGCCAAAGATCGCCGAAACGGCGCGTTCGGGATCAACGGCAATCTTCTTGCCCGAAAGCGCGGTGAGTGCGGGAACAAATTCGGCGGGCGTGTGCACCCGCACCGCATTGCCCAGATGCGCACGCACGGCATCGTCCAGCTTTTCGGGCGCGACATACAGATCCGCAGTACCGTCATTATGGGCCAGCACGAAGCTGAGCGCTACGGGCGTGCGATCCACATCCTCGCCCCGCACATTGAGCAGCCAGGCGACCGAATCAAGCGCAGAGATCACGGTGGCGTCCAACCCTTTTCCGGTCAGCCAGTCGGCAATCTCCGCACGCTTTTCGGCAGAACTTTTGCCTGCATACTGATCAGCATGGACGGCCATTTTGGCGGGTGAGCGTTCGGGCTGATCAGCCCAGATCTTGTCAATCGGGTTGCGCTCCACGGGCACCAGCGTCGCGCCTTTTTCCGACAGTGCCTTGGTGGCCGCTTCCACCCAGCCCTTGGTATGCACCCAGGGGTCAAAGCCGATCTGCGCGCCCGAAGGCGCATTGTCTTTCAGCCACGCCGCAGCGCTGGTTTGCGGCACGGACTGATATTGCCAGTGCGTGCCATCCACTTGCTCACGCACTTGCAGCGTATAGCGCCCGTCCGTGAAGACCGCAGCCTCCTGCGGCAACACAACCGCCGTTCCCGCCGAACCGCCAAATCCCGTCAGCCACGCCATGCGCTGGGCATAGGCACCAACATATTCGGACATATGTTCATCGCAGATCGGCACGACAAAGCCGTCGAGCCGGTCTGCCTTCAATTGTTCGCGCAAGAGGCGGAGGCGGTCTTCATAGGTGGACATGGGCGCTACTCGTGATTTGTGATTGGGTTGCGGGCAAGATAGGGGCTTTCCCCATGACTGAACAGACCCCACCCATTGCCGCCACTCGCCCCCACAGCTTCTCCGCCCACGGCGTTACCATAGAAGACCCGTACCACTGGCTGCGTGATCCCGGTTATCCCGAAGTGACCGATGCGGAAGTGCTGGATTATCTGAAGGCCGAGAATGGCTGGTTCGAAGCGGCAATGGCTCCGCGTGCGGATCTGGTCGAATCGCTGTTTCAGGAAATGAAGGCGCGGCTGAAGGAGGATGACAGCTCGGTTCCCCAAAAGGATGGGGATTATCTCTACTGGCGACGCTTTGAAAAAGGCGCGCAATACAAGCAGTGGATGCGGCGGCTGGTTGCGGGCGGGCCGGACGAAATGGTGCTGGATGAAGCGGCGCTGGCAGAGGGCTGCGAATATTTCCGGCTGGGCAGTGTGGCGATCAGCGAGGATGACCGGCTGATCGCCTTTGCGACAGATACGGACGGATCGGAACGCTACACTGTCAACTTCTGCAATCTGGCAGAAGGAACTGCGCTGACAGACACGATTCCCGGCACGCTCGGCGGGATTGTGTTCTCCAAGGATGGCAGCTGTCTGCTCTACGGTCTGGTGAATGACAATTGGCGGATTGATACGATCAAGCTCCACCGCCTGGGCACGCCGGTGGAGGACGATGTGGTGCTCTACACCGAAGCCGATCAGGGCTATCAGGCGGGTGTGGGGATGACGCACAACCGCGAATGGATCGTGCTGGCAACCGGCGACAATACCACCAGCGAAGTGCGGTTGCTGCCTGCTGACAAACCCCTTGCCGAACCGCTGCTGGTGCGCGCGCGACAGGCCGGTGTGGAATATGATGCGGAGGCGCGCGGGGATACGCTGTTCATCCACACCAATGACACAAGCACCCAATTTCGTCTGGTGACAGCGCCGCTTTCCGCGCCAGGTGCATGGACGGAGTTGATTGCGCCTTCGGACAGTTTCTACATGACGGGCGTTTCCACCTTCGCCAATTTCTTCGTTGTCGAGGGCCGGGAAAACGGTCTCGATCAGGTGGAAATCCACAGCTATGAAGCCACCGCGCCGCAGCGGATCGGCTTTCCGGAAGCAAGCTATTCGGCCGGGCTGGATGAAAATCCCGAATGGGATGTGTCGGTGCTGCGGCTTTCCTATGAATCGATGATCACGCCGGACACGGTGATGGATTATGATCTGGCAACGGGCGAACGCACTGTGCTGAAGGTGCAGGAAATCCCCAGTGGCTATGATGCCAGTCTGTACGAAACCGAGCGGCTGGATATTACCGCGCGGGATGGCACGAAGGTGCCGGTTTCGGTCGTGTACAAAAAGGGATTTGCTAAGGACGGCAATGGCCCGCTCTATCTTTATGCTTATGGTGCCTATGGCCACGCCATCCCGCCGGGGTTTTCCACGCTGCGGTTGTCGCTGCTGGATCGCGGCTTTGCCTATGCCATCGCGCATATCCGGGGCGGGGATGATCTGGGCCAGCAATGGCAGCTCGATGGCAAGCTGACCAAACGCACCAACACCTTCACGGATTTCGTCGATTGCGCGCGCGGGCTGTGCGATCTGGGCTTTGCCAAGCCGGGCCGTGTGGTTGCCGCGGGTGGCTCCGCAGGCGGTGAATTGATGGGCGTGGTCATCAACACCGATCCCGATCTGTGGGGGGCGGTCGCGGCGCATGTGCCGTTTGTCGACGTGCTCAGCACCATGCTCGATGAAACCCTGCCACTAACACCGGGCGAATGGCCCGAATGGGGCAACCCGATCGAAGACAAGGCCGCGTTTGACCTGATCCGCAGCTATAGCCCCTATGACAATGTGAAGCGCCAGGCTTACCCGCCCTTGTTCGTGACGGCTGGCTTGAACGATCCCCGCGTCACTTACTGGGAACCCGCCAAATGGGTCGCCAAGCTGCGCGCGAACAAGACGGATGCGAATGCGCTGTTCCTGAAAACGAACATGGGCGCGGGGCATGGGGGGAAGTCTGGCCGGTTTGAAAGCCTGCGGGAAGATGCGGAGGAGTTTGCGTTTTTCCTGTGGCAGTTGGGGATGGTGGGCTAAAAATGCTTAGCCTGCCGGGTCAGTGCATGCACTTTGGCAATTCGTCCCTCGCCCTTGGCATTGATCGCGGCATCCAGCACCATTTCATCGTTGGTTGACCCGTCCGCTTGATCCCGGATAGCCTGTCATCAATGCGCTTCACCCTCCCGATAACCCCAACCGCGTCCGACATTGACGAACTCGGCCATGTCAACAACGCCGTGTGGGTGCGCTGGATACAGGATGTGGCCACGGCGCACTGGAATGCGGCGGCGTTGCCGGAGCATATCGCGGCTTATGTGTGGGTCGTTGTCCGGCACGAGATTGATTATCTGGGCAATGTAGGCGCGGGTGAGCCGGTGGCGGCAAGGACGTGGATCAGCGAGCCGCCTCAGGGCGCGCGGTTTGCGCGGAATGTGGAATTTGCCGACGGGGCCGGCAAAGTGATTGTCCGCGCCCGCACGGTGTGGGCGATCATCGACCGCGCTTCCGGACGGATCCTGCGTGTGCCGCGTGAGGTGGCGGCGATCTTTTTGCCACAGTGATCAGGTTGCAGATGAACCTGGCAGCGCGCCTGTAACCGAATTGCCATGCGGCACGAATGTTTCTAGGATTGCGATCTCACAAGGGTTCCTGTTTGCCGCCATGCGGGTTTTTCATCTTCTGTTGTGTCTGGCGCTGATGATGGCCACCGGAACGGAAGTCCGTGCGCGGTCAGGGCCGGACAATCGGCCTATGGCGACAACGGTCGTTGATCAGGCAGAGTGCGCGCAGAACAATGCCTGTTGCGGCACTGACCAGAACATGGATTGCCAGAATTGCCTGTCCTGCCTGCCATTTGTGCTTGGGCCTGGGCCGGAGGCACCGGGGCCAGGGGCACTGTTGATGCGGCCTGTGGCGATGCCGCTTTATAATTTCGCTTCCCGTAACACGGTGCCCGATCCGCCCCCGCCGCGAATGTGAATGATGCTGAATTGAATGTTTCCGATTTCATTCTATCATTTGGAGAATTGTCATGATTCGTGTTGCAAAACTCGCCGCAATTGCGCTCGCCCTGTCGGCAAGCGCAGCTTACGCTGCTGCCCCGGGCGCGGTTGCGGCGGCCTGCTGTGCGCTTGGCGCCTGTTGCGGGCTTGATCTGGGCTGCTGCTAATGACAGCCTAGCCTGAATCGCGGGCGGTGGATCGAAAGGTTCGCCGCCCGTTCTCGTTTTGAAAAGATGTGCGCCTCTGGAAAAAAGGGCCGCCTTTTGAGGGGCGGCCCAGTATAGGCCATCGGCCCATTGGGAGGAAAGCGTGCGATCACATGATCGAGCACAGCCCCTTCTATAGCGTGTCATGGTTACCAAAGGCTTAACGGCTGCTCGTCTGCTTGGCGGTGCATTCACCGGTGCGCCGGCCTTCCCACATATTGGCGAAGGGCTCGTTCTTCATGATGCCCTGGGTTTCGATCTGAACCAGACGCGGATTCTCGACGCGGATCGTGGTGCGACCATGGCCGGAGCCGGGGCAGGTATAATGCACCGTTGCCATATGGGCGTCGCTGGCGATGATAAACCGGCTGCATATGGCAGCACCGTGGCGCACCTGCAGCAGCGCATGGGTATCAGTAACGCACAGCGAGCGGCTTTCGGAAGGATTGTCGCGCGCACGCAGGCTCCATTGGCCAGGCTGCAAGCCCGATACGGCAGCCAGCGCCGGGGCTGGCTGCGGCAAGGACTGGCTCGGCACTGCCGCAGATGCAGTCGCGATTAGCAGCGCTCCGATAGCGATAATCATCTTCATAAACGCCCCCGTCACACACAGTGCATAGCAGTTGTGGCGACCCGGCTATTGTATGAATTTGATACTGCCCGATTGCGGCCAGAATTGGTCAATCAGGGCTTTACCAGAAACTTTCGCGCACAGAATTCGCAATCGACGCCGATCATGCCGTCTTCACCTGCCATTGCCGCGCGTTCGTCTGCCGGGAAACGGGCAATGACATCCTCGATATGCGCGGCATCGCAGCGGCAGCCCTTGGCAAGCGCGATTTCTCCCAGCGTGCGGACTTCCTCTTCCTCATGGAACAGCCGCCAGGCGATCGTTTCCAGAGGCAAATCCGGGTCAGTCAGTTCAGTGGGGCGAATGCTGTTGCCCATCACCGCGACATGTTCCCATTCGGGATGATCAAGTTTGGTGTGGAGTCGCTCGCGCCCTTCCTCACCTTCGGCCAGATGCTGCAACAACAACCCGCCGGCCACGTCGCCAACTACCGAGACCCGAACGAGGCTGGGGATTTGTTCGGACTGGAAGAAATAGCTTTCGACAGCCGCCGCCAGCGACGCGCCTTCCAAAGGGACAATTCCCTGATAGCGTTCGCCAGACGTTTCCTGATCAAAGGTGATCGCCAGATATCCCTTGCCGAAAATATGTTCCAGCGTGGGGTCTTTGGGCAGAGCAGCGATGCGTTCGGCATCATGCTTCACATAGCCGCGCAGGGCACCGCCCTTGTAATCGCATACCAGCAGGCTGACCGGTCCATCTTCAGTTTGCGCCTGCATTGTCAGTTGGCCTTCGCCATCCTTCAGCATCGCCCCGAGCAATGCGGTGACCACCAGTGCCTCGGCCATCAGTGCCTCAATGACGGGCGGATAGCCATGCGCCGAAAGAATTTCCTCCAGCACCGGCCCCAGCCGCACGATCCGCCCCCGCGCGTTGCGGGCAGGGATGATGAGGCCCATGGCGCGGTCGAGCGCGGTCACGTCACTCACCCGAGCAAACCAAACGCCCAGAGCAGGATGGATTTCTGCGCGTGGAGCCGATTCTCGGCCTCCTGCCAGATCAACGATTGCGGGCCGTCGATCACGGAGGAAGTCACTTCCTCTTCCCGGTGCGCAGGCAGGCAGTGGAGGAAGCCCGCATCTGCCTTGGCATGGGCCATCAGAGCAGGCGTCACCTGAAACGGCATCATCGCGGCAAGCTTGTTGTGGACATGCTCCTGACCCATGGAAATCCATGTGTCAGTAACGATAATGTCTGCGTCTTTCGCTGCTGCCACCGCGTCCTGCAATATGTCTATCCGCGCGCCGCCAGCCCGCGCCGTGGCGACGAACGCCGCGTCGGGTTCATAGCCCTGCGGCACCCCCAGACGGACGTTGAACTTCATCAGCCCTGCCGCTTCGATGATCGAGTTGGCGACATTGTTGCCATCGCCCAGCCACGCCCATTCCAGCCCGGGCAGCGCTTTACCGCTTTCGATGACGGTCAGAAGGTCTGCCATGATCTGGCTGGGGTGGGAAAGGTCGGTCAGCCCGTTGATCACCGGAACGCTCGCATGGGCGGCGAGTTCTTCAATCTTGGCGTGATCATCAGTGCGAATCATGATCGCATCGACATAGCCGGAAAGCACCCGCGCCGTGTCTGCCACGGTCTCCCCGCGCCCGAGCTGCATCGACCCCGCGTCCATGACGATGGTCGTGCCGCCCAGTTGCCGCATCGCCATGTCATAGGACACGCGGGTTCGGGTGGAATTCTTCTCGAATACCATTGCCAGCGTGCGTCCGGTGAGCGGTGCGCCGGCATCGGGCGTGCCCTTGGGCAAACCGGCGCGCGCGGCCTTGCGGTCGAGCGCGTCATTGATCATCGCCGCAATACCATCCCCGCCTGCATCGGCGAGGTTGAGGAAATGCCGCGTCACGCCGCTTGCGGGATCTGGTAATCCCGCGCGCCTGCCGAAAGCCTTTCGATGCATTCGGCGATATGGCTGTCTTCGATGATGAGCGGTGGCAGGACGCGGAAGACGTTTTCGCCCGCCGCGACCGTCAGCAGGCCGTGATTGTCGCGCAGATGGGCAACAAAGTCGCGGCTGACTGCGGGTTCCTTCATCTTGATGCCCAGCATCAGGCCCTTGCCTCGGATTTCCTCGAACAGATGGTCATGGTTCGGGATCAACTGCTCGAAGGCGGCGCGCAGGCGCTCGCCCTTGGCCGCCACAGCGTCCAAAAAGCCGGGTTCCAGCATCACGTCCAAAATGGCCTGTCCCGCTGCCATGCCGAGCGGATTGCCGCCATAGGTGGAGCCGTGGGTGCCAACGACCATCCCCTTGGCAGCTTCTTCGGTCGCGAGGCAGGCGCCCAGCGGAAAGCCGCCGCCAATGCCCTTGGCGGAGGTCAGGATGTCGGGCGTGATGCCATAATGTTCATAAGCCCACATCTTGCCAGTACGGCCATAGCCGCACTGGATCTCGTCCAGGATCAGCAGCAGCCCGTGCTCGTCACACGCCTTGCGCAGGCCCTGGATGAATTCCGGTGTCCCGGCAGTCATCCCGCCTTCGCCCTGCACGGTTTCAACAAGGAAGCCTGCTGTCTCATCGTCGATCAGCGCAAGCGCGCCTTCCAGATCATTGAAGCGGGCATAGTCGAAACCGGGCAGCAGCGGCTCGAAGCCGTCACGCATTTTGGGCTGATCCGTCGCGCTGATCGCGCCGAGCGACCGGCCGTGAAAGGCATTCTTGAACGTGATGAGCTTGTAGCGTTCCGGATTGCCATTGACGTCGTGATACCGCCGCGCGGTCTTGATGGCGCACTCAATCGCTTCCACGCCCGAATTGGTAAAGAACACCGTGTCAGCAAAGCTGTTGTCCACGATCCGCTGTGCCAGCGCCTCGCCCTGGGGGCTGCCATACAGGTTAGAGACGTGCATCAGCGTGGCGGCCTGCTCTGCGATCGCCTTTGTCAGGTGCGGATGGCCATGGCCAAGCGCGTTGACGGCAATCCCGGCGGCGAAATCCAGATAGCGTTCGCCGCGTTCACCAATCAGATACGCCCCTTCGCCTCGCACGGGCCGCACCCCGCACCGGGGATAGACGGGCATGAGCGGGGTAATGGTCACGGGACGTTCCTT
>JANOAJ010000021.1:0-15696 GCA_031411035.1 Sphingomonadales bacterium | reverse complement strand
CAACATGCTGGATGCGGCCACTGATGGCGTGTTCAAGGCGCTCTATTGCCAGGGCGAGGATATTCTCCAGTCAGACCCTGATACCAAACATGTCTCGGCAGGACTTGCCGCGATGGAATGCGTCATCGTGCATGACCTGTTTCTCACTGAAACCGCCAATTACGCCCATATCTTCCTGCCCGGTTCCACCTTCCTTGAAAAGAACGGCACCTTCACCAATGCCGAACGCCGCATCCAGCCGGTGCGCAAGGTGATGACGCCGCTCAATGGACTGGAGGATTGGGAAGTCACCCAGATGCTGGCGCAGGCGATGGGGCTGGACTGGAACTACGCGCATCCTTCGGAAATCATGGATGAAATTGCCCGGCTAACGCCCACATTCAAAGGTGTGAACTTCGCCCGGCTTGACGCGGAAGGATCACTGCAATGGCCAGTGAATGATGCGGCACCCGATGGCTCCCCGATCATGCACATTGACGGCTTTGTCCGGGGCAAGGGCAAGTTCGTTGTGACAGATTATGTGCCAACGGACGAGAAGACCGGTCCGCGCTTTCCGCTGTTGCTCACCACAGGCCGCATTCTCAGCCACTATAATGTCGGCGCACAAACGCGGCGGACGGAAAATGTCGCTTGGCATCCCGAGGACTTGCTGGAAATTCACCCGGTCGATGCTGAAGATCGCGGCGTAAAGACCGGAGACTGGGTAAAACTTGGCAGCCGCTCGGGCGAAACCACGCTACGCGCGACTGTCACCGAGCGGGTGGCTCCGGGTGTTGTGTACACCACTTTCCACCACCCTGCGACGCAAGCCAATGTCGTCACCACCGACTTTTCCGACTGGGCCACCAACTGCCCGGAATATAAGGTCACTGCTGTCCAGATCAGCGCCTCGAACGGCCCGACGGACTGGCAGGAGGATTATGAGGCGCTTTCCGAACGCGCGCGCCGGATTGAAGCGGTGCCTGCGCAATGAACTCCACCGGAAAACTCGTGATGATGGCCAACCAGATCGCGGCGAACCTGATGCACGAACCCGATCCTGCAGCGGCAACAGCAGAGCATATTCGGCTCTTCTGGGATCCCAGGATGAAAGTTATGATCCGTGCGCACGGCGTGGCGGGCCTCTCGCCAACGGCAAGCGCCGCTATTTCTCTGGTACCAGCGTCCTGAACTTGTCGATCACGCATTCGCCCCCGGCGCGGCTGTGGATCGAATCACGCCCCTTGCAGATTTGACCATCAGGCGTCTGCTTCACGTAAAAGCCCTGATAGAAATCGATTGCCTGACAGCTTTTTTCCAACTTGACCCGGTAACGGGTTCCCCCGCGCACGATAAGGTCAATCGTCGTCGCGCTCGAAACCAGCGCGGCGGCCAGATTGGACCATTTGACGCATTTCGGGGCGTCCTTTTCTTTCCACGCGGTTGGCTTGACGGTTGAGGGTGCGGCGGGAACGCGCATGATGGTGGTGCGCTGAATAATGACCTGGGCAATGCTGACGCTGCCCGCATCCCGCGCCGTCCGCGGATCGTGCAAAGGCATGGCAAAAGCGCCACCCGTCGCTGTCGCGAGCACAAGACTTGCAAAAAGGTTCAAAATAGCACCAACATGATTGCCCGTTTGCATGGGAATTGGCATTTGAACAGGGCATTAACTCCGAAGGGCGATCCGATCGCGTGATAACAAAAGTTGCTCTCGCCCGCTTTGCCCGCTTGCTAGGCCCCAAAGGGTTTTCCGATGATGTCGATGAAATCCGACCCTGGTTGCAGGATTGGCGGCGGCATTATCAGGGGGCTGCGGCAGCGATCCTCTCTCCGGCGAACACGGCTGAAGTCTCAAAAGTCGTGGCGCTGGCATGCGACCTGGGCGTTCCGTTAGTGCCTCAGGGCGGCAACACGGGTACAGTTGGTGGAGCAACACCTCCGCCAGATGGCAGCGCTCTCATCCTTTCGTTACGCCGGATGAAGCAGATTCGATGTGTCAATCCGGAAGCGGGTTACGCCGTGGCAGAAGCGGGCGTGATTCTCGCCAATTTCCACGATGCGATGGAAAGCGCTGGTAAACGCTTCCCGCTCACTTTGGGTGCCAAGGGATCGGCCACCATTGGCGGGCTCGTCTCCACCAATGCCGGCGGAACCCAAGTGCTGCGGTTCGGCACGATGCGCGGACTGGTGCTGGGGATTGAGGCAGTGTTGCCCGATGGCCAGATCCACGACGGGCTGGCAGTGCTGAAGAAGGACAATCGCGGCTATGATCTTAACCAGCTTTTCATCGGGGCGGAGGGAACGCTGGGTATCGTTACGGCCGCGACCCTGAAACTTGCCCCGCCCATTGCGGACCGGGCGGTGGCATGGGTTGGTCTGGCCACCCCCCACAAGGCGTTGCAGTTGCTGAGAATGATGGAAGCGCGTTCGGGAAGCGCCATTGAAAGTTTCGAGATTATTCCCGATGCGACGCTGACGCTTGTGTTCCGGCATATTCCCGATACGCGCCCGCCACTTGCCGCCCCATACCCGTGGCACGTGCTGGTGGAGTTCGTTGAAACTGTTCCGGGAAAGCGGGCCGTTGCGTCGCTTGAAGCACTGCTGGCTGATGCGCTGGAAAACGGGCTGGCAGACGATGCGGTGATTGCCGCAAGTGAAGCGCAAGCAAGCGCCTTCTGGCGTTTGCGTGAATCAATCTCGGAGGCGGAGCGCGCCAGTGGGCCTGCCGTCCATCATGATATTTCGGTGCCGGTGGATGACATGCCCGGCTTCATGATCTCCGCTGCAGCCAGCGTGGAAAGCGCATTTCCGGGCGTCACAGCAGGCGCGTTCGGCCATCTCGGCGATGGCAATGTCCATTTCAACGTAAGGGCACCACAGGGCGTTGATGGCTCTGCGTGGCGACGGGAAACCGGCATGCGGATTACCAGGATGGTCGATGATCTTGTGGTTGCCGCCAATGGTTCCATCTCAGCGGAACATGGTATTGGCCAGGCGAAGCTTTCGGAACTTCTCCGTCTCGCTCCGCCATCCCGGATTGCGGCACTGCGCGCGATTAAAGCGGCGATGGATCCTGCCGGCATCATGAACCCCGGAAAACTCGTCCCTCTTGCGTCAAACGACGCCCCCGCCTAGGGCTGCGCACCGAATTTCCGAACTTCAGGAGAGTAGTGATATGGCCAGCGCGCCACAACAAGCCAATAACCTGCCGTTGCTGTTCAACGATCTGGCCCCGCTATCATCGGTCGAACATGCCACATGGAAGGCTCGTCGCGCAGAAACCGCACCGTTTCTGGCAAAGCACCATGCCATTCCGGTAACGATTGATGAATTCGCTGTCGCACAGCGTCACTATCCCATCATTTTTTCCGTCGGTGAAAATCCCGTTCCGCTGGCGCTGATGGGGTTGAACGAAGGCGTAAACACCTTTGTGGATGATGACGGCAAGCTGATTGATCAGGTTTATGTGCCTGCCTATGTCCGCCGCTATCCCTTCCTGCTTGCCCGTTTGCGGGATGACACTGACGAGCTTTCACTATGTTTTGATCCAAGCGCCAATGCCATTGGCCCTTTCGACGAAGGGGACGCCCTGTTTGAGGATGGCAAGCCGACCGAAGCTGTGCAGTCCATTCTGGGCTTCTGTGAACAGTTCGAACAGGCCGGCCAGCGCACCACTGCCTTCATGCAGGAACTGGTTGATCAGAAATTGCTGATGGATGGCGAAGTTTCGATCCAGACAGAAGGGGCCGAACAGCCCTTCATCTACCGCGGCTTCCAGATGGTCAACGAAGAGAAGCTGCGCGACCTTCGCGGGGATTCCTTGCGCAAGATGATGAAGTCTGGCCTTCTGCCCTTGGTGCATGCTCATCTCTTCTCACTGCAGACGATGCGCGAAGTGTTTGGTCGGCAGATTACCCAGGGAAAAATGCCCGCACCAGCGACCGCGTAAAATGTTTCAAGTTGCCGCTTGAAACCGGCAACAGAACATCCTAACTTGTCAATTGAAGCAGCGGAGCGTTCCCCCCTTTCGCGAACCTGCTTCTTGCGCACCTTTGGGTGCGCTTCCTCCCTGAACCTTGGCCGCTCCGTGTTTACACGGGGCGGCTTTTTTTATTCGGCAGCAATTGCGAATGAAGGCGTCGTTGCTTCGTCTGCCAATGCCCGCACCAGTCTGGCCACCACATCGCGGATACGTGCGATCCCTTCGGATGGCTGCTGATGGCTCGGCTCAAGATAGAGCCGACGGTCAAATTCCAGTTGCAGGGCATGAATACTGCCCCCCGGAGCACCATGCCGGTTCAGTATATATCCTCCGGAATAGGGTGTGTTGACTGCAACCGGCAGCCCACACAATTCCAGCGCGAACGTCGCACGGGCGGTGAACCGGCCAAGCGCTGACCTGCCGAACCTGTCACCCACCACCACTTGCGCCGGGCACTCCATATCCCGGGTTGCCAGAGACGGCATCGAATGCACGTCAAGCAGGATCGCAACGCCGAAACGCGCTCTGGTTTCAGCCAGCAATGTTGCCAGCGCGGCGTGATACGGACGGTGATTCTCCCGAATCCTCGCCTCCAGCTCCTCCGTCGAGAGGTGCCGCCGCCAGATATCTCCCCCACGCGCAATCTTGCGGGGAATCAGCCCCAGCCCTCCGCGCACCTTGGCCGTCACAATGGGCACGATATCTGGCGTACCCCGGATCATCTCCCGGTCAAATTCCTGCTCGTCCCGGTTGAGATCGACCCACAAACGGGGTGTTCGCGCGACTATGGCTCTTGTTCCCTGCGCAACCGCTGTGTCCACAAGCAGGTCGGCATACCGGTCTTCAAGGGAAAGCAACTGCGGCAAGCCCAGCCTCAGGAGCCCGGCGGCAGCAGCTGGATATTGCCGGCCGGCATGCGGCACCGACAGTATAACTGGATGCAGTGGCTCATTTGGCCCCAGAATATCGAAGCTGGATGGCATCGGCATGATTTCTGCTATCGTGCCACAAGCCTGTCTGCAATGCTGGAATTGTTAAGGGTTACAGCCTTATAGACAGACGCCGGGAAAACGTATTGCGGGTGGGACGCGCGGGAATGATTCGGATTTTGCTGGCCGAAGATGATGACGTTATGCGCCAGTATCTTGCGCGGGCGCTCGAGAAATCGGGCTATTCCGTTGCGTCCGTTGATCGCGGCACGGCTGCGCTTGTCCTTCTGGAAGCAGGCGAGCCCTTTGACCTGCTGCTGACTGACATCGTCATGCCGGAACTGGACGGGATTGAGCTTGCCCAGAAAGCGGCCATCATGCGCCCTGACTTGCGCGTGATGTTCATTACCGGGTTTTCGGCTGTTTCGCTAAAGGCCGGGCAAACCATGCCCAATGCGCGCGTGTTATCCAAGCCATTCCACCTGCGTGACCTTGTGCTGGAGGTGGATCGGCTTTTTACTCCGGAAAGCGCGTCCGGCCTCAATTGAGAGGCTTGCGAAACGCGGAACACCCCACTAGGGGGAGCCGCAGAGTGGGCGTGTAGCTCAGTGGTAGAGCACTGTGTTGACATCGCAGGGGTCGCAAGTTCAATCCTTGCCACGCCCACCATATTCCCCCGACACTTTCAGACTTCCACCAACGGCATGCGGTTCCAGGCATCCAGCGCCGCGATTTTATAGGCTTCGGCCAATGTGGGATAATTGAATGTATTCTGGACGAAATAGTCGATTCCGCCGCCCAGATTGATCACCGCCTGGCCAATATGGATCAGTTCGGTTGCCCCTTCCCCCACGATATGAACGCCCAGAAGCTTTTTGTCGGCAAGCGAGAACAGCATTTTCATCATGCCGGACTGCAGGCCCATAATGTGGCCACGGGAGGTCTCGCGAAAACGCGCGACGCCACATTCATACCCTATGCCGCGTTCGCGCAATTGTTCTTCGGTGAGGCCCACCGTCGAGATTTCCGGAACCGAATAGATGCCATAAGGGAAAAATTGCGGCGCGCATGCTAGCGGCGCGCCAAAGGCATGGCAGGCAGCGATGCGGCCCTGCTCCATCGAGGTGGAGGCAAGAGCGGGAAAGCCAATGACATCTCCCGCTGCATAAACATGCGGTACGCTGGTCTGGAAAGTAACTGGGTCCACTGCCAGTCGCCCCCGCGAATCCGCCGTCAACCCGCACGCGTCGAGCCCGAGGGTATCGGTCGCCCCGATCCGGCCTGCTGCATAAAGCAGCATATCGGAACGAATGCGCCGCTGATCGTCCAGAATAGCGACAGGCCAGCCTTGCCCGTCAAACTCAACCCGATCCAGCTTGCAACCCAGCCGGAAGCTCACCCCGCGTTTTCGCAGATCGTGGACGAACTCCTCAATAATCTCGCGGTCTATGAATTCGAGGAAATCATTGCGCGGCTCGATAATTGTTACCGGCACATCCAGCGCGGAAAAAATCGTTGCATATTCCAGACCGATCACTCCCGCCCCGATCACGGCAAGGCTGCGCGGCACGCGGACTTCGGCAACCAGCGAATCGCTGTCCACCACGCGGTGATCGTCAAACGGGATATTGGCAGGGCGGAAAGGCCGGGTACCGACGGCAATTACCACCCGATCCGCTTCAAATTCCAACGGATCGCCGTCCGCGCGAGACACTTCTATCCGGTGCGGATCAAGAAACCGCGCTGCTCCCGCTACCGTCGCAACGCCGTTGCGGGCGAATTGATGTTCCAAAACGTCAATTTCATAATCAAGCGTCTTGAGCAGCCGCGCACCAAGATCCTTGCCTTCAATGTCCTTCTTCACCCGGTAGGACATTCCGTAAAACCCGCGTTCGCGCCAGCCACTTAGGTTCAGCACCGTTTCCCGTAACGTCTTGGAAGGGATGGTGCCTGTGTGCACCGAAACTCCCCCGACGCGGAGCCGGTTTTCCACCACCAGAACGGATCGCCCGAGCTTGGCTGCCTGTATCGCGGCGCGGCGCCCTGAAGGGCCGCTCCCAATTACAATCATGTCGTAACGCGTCATGCCCCCACCTGTCGCCAAGTTCATGGAGCCGTTCAGCGATCCTCTTCCGCACCAAGGCTGGCACAGAGCCGGAGCAATTGCAATTCAGGGATACAAGGTGTGGCTCATGACGTCGTAAACCCGCCATCCACGACCATTTCCGATCCGGTCATGAAAGCTGCCTTGTCAGACGCAAGGAACGCCACTGCATCCGCCACATTTTCGGCAACGCCGAAATGCCCCAGCGCATGAAGCTGGGAAAGCTGGGTGCGCGTTTCATTGTCACCAATGCCTCCGGCCTGAGAAAAGCCGGACACAAGATCACGCCCCATATCGGTTTCAATAATGCCGGGATGCACCGAGTTGACCCGGATGTTGAGCGCCGCCACTTCCATGGCCACACCCTTGGTGAACAACCGGACCGCCCCTTTTGTGGCGTTGTAACAGCTTGCCAGCGCCGAGCCGACGATCCCAGCCACAGACGACAGGTTGATGATGGATGTTCCCCCCTTCCACAGGGGTGCGCGTTCGGCCAACAGAGGAATGGCGTGCTTCGTTCCGAGGAACACGCCTTCCACATTCACGGAATGCAGGCGTCGCCAATCCTCCAGCGTCGTTTCCGTGATTGGCTTGAGCAGAAACAGCCCGGCATTGTTCACCAATATGTCGAGACCGCCCGCCTCGGCGCGGGCGAAGGCCATTGTGTCCTTCCAGTCCGCATCGCTCGTCACATCCTGACGCCGGCCGAGCCCGCCAAGTTCCTCCGCCAAGGCACCAGTGTCAGCCAGGTCAGTGAGGATCACTCGCGCCCCCGCTGCCGCAAGCGCCCGCGCCGTGGCTGCGCCAATACCGCGCGATGCGCCCGTTACCAGCGCAATGCGCCCTTCAAGATCAGACATGCCCCTCTCCTTGTTTTGTCGTCAGCAAGTTTCAGGGCCTTCAAGCGACAGCGCAAGCCCTCCAGCCCACATAAAGCAATGCGGGAAGGCCAATAAGGTCGGCCACAGCAATCTGGCGCAATGCTCCGGGTGCGCCGTTTTTCCAATATAGGACAAGAAAGCTGACCATGCTGAGCGCGACAGCGACAACAGCCAGACGGCGGGGGGCCGGATCGAAGACCGACCACACGCATATGATGAAGATGACGAGGAACAGCGCAGCCCGATGCTGCATGAGCAGGAAAAGGGGGGGTTCCGGCGTCAACTGGTAGAGGCGGGTCAGCAGTTTCGGCAGAAATAGCGCCAGTGCCGGCATCAGATGCACGGCAGCCAGAACCAGCCAGGCAGCTGCCTCGATCACGCTGCCGCTTTCACCACGTGCCGGAACTTGTGCAGCAATGGCTCGGTGTAGCCATTGGGTTGCGCCAATCCTTCAAAGACCAGCGCCCGCGCGGCCTTGAAAGCAATGCTGTCGGGCGTCAGCTTCTTATACAGAGGATCTTCCGCATTCTGCCCGTCAACCTTGGCGGCCATCTTGATGAGGGCCGCGTCGATCTGTGATGGCGTGGCGATACCGTGGAGCAGCCAATTGGCCATATGCTGCGATGAAATGCGCAGCGTGGCGCGGTCTTCCATCAGGCCCACATCGTGAATGTCTGGCACCTTGGAACAGCCGACGCCCTGATCGATCCAACGGACAACATAGCCCAGAATGCCCTGCGCATTGTTTTCCAGTTCCTGGCGAACTTCCTCGTCTGACCAATTATGTCCAATCGGTGCCACGGGAATGGTCAGCAAAGGATCAAGGCCGGGCGTCGGTTCCTTCGCCAGTTCAGCCTGCCGGGCGAAGACATCATATTGATGATAATGGATCGCGTGGAGCGTCGCAGCCGTCGGGCTCGGCACCCAGGCGGTGTTCGCCCCTGCCCTGGGATGGCCGATTTTCTGCACCATCATATCGGCCATCATGTCCGGAGCGGCCCACATGCCCTTGCCAATCTGCGCCTTGCCCGAAAGACCGCAGGCAAGCCCGATCTGCACGTTGCGCGCTTCATAGGCGGTTATCCAGCTTGACGCTTTCATCTCGCCCTTGCGGATCATTGGCCCGGCCTGCATCGATGTGTGCATCTCGTCACCGGTGCGATCAAGGAAGCCTGTGTTGATGAAGACAATCCGGTCCTTCACGGCATGGATACAGGCAGCAAGATTGGCGGATGTTCGCCGCTCCTCATCCATCACACCCACCTTGATCGTGTGGCGCGCAAGGCACAGCACGTCTTCCACCGCATCGAACAGGCTGTTGGTCAGCGCAGCTTCTTCCGGCCCGTGCATCTTGGGCTTGACGATATAAATGGAGCCAGCGCGGCTGTTGCGGTGTGTGCCCAGCCCTTTCAGGTCATGCAGCGCGCAAAGCGACGTCATGAGCGCATCGAGAATGCCTTCGGGCGCTTCGGCACCATCCGCCAGCAGCACTGCGGGATTGGTCATCAAATGCCCGACATTGCGCACGAACATCAGGCTGCGCCCGGGCAGGGTCACGTCGCCCCACACACGATCAGGGTCCAGCGCGCGCGTAAGGACCTTGCCGCCCTTGGGAAAACTGGCGACCAGGTCGCCGCGCATCAGTCCAAGCCAGTTGGAATAGGCGGCCACTTTGTCGTCAGCATCCACTGCTGCGACTGAATCTTCCAGATCGACTATGGTGGTTAGTGCGGCCTCAAGGATCACATCGGCAACGCCCAAAGGATCAGCCGCCCCAATCGGGCTCGCAGGATCAATGACGATTTCGATGTGCAGGCCGTTCTGTACGAACAAAAGCCCCGCCTCTTTGCGGGCAACCAGTGCGGGATGCGCGCCCGACAGCGCAGCTTCCCAACCGGGGATCGTCGTCTCAAGAAACGCCCGGGCATAGGCGACGACCGCCGCGCCACGTTCGGCATCATATCCGCCCGGTCTCGCAGGCGGCGCATCCAGCACGTCCGTGCCATACAGAGCATCATACAGACTGCCCCAGCGCGCATTGGCGGCGTTCAGGACAAACCGGTCATTGAGTGAAGGCACTACGAGTTGCGGCCCGGCCATGGTTGCAATCTCGGGATCGACATTCTGGGTGCCAATGGCGAACGGTGCGGGTTCCGGTACCAGATAGCCAATATCACGCAGGAACACCTGATAGGCAGGCATATCCGTGATCGGGCCGGACTGCGCTTTGTGCCAGGCATCAATCTTTACCTGAAGATCATCGCGCTTGGCGAGCAGCGCCCGGTTCACCGGCTCGAACCGCGCGAGAATATCCGCAAGCCCCGCCCATAGCGCGTCTGGAGCAATACCGGTTCCGGCAAGCGCCCTGGTTTCCACAAAATCGGCAAGAACACTCGCAACCTGAAGGCCGGCGCGGTCGGTATAGGCAGACATGAAACACCCTTTGATCAGATGGTTTGGAATGGCTTCCTTGGGGAGGAAAGGGTCGCGCGGCTATGCGGGATTCAGGCGGCAATGGCAACGGGATTAGAGTGTCGATGAAGTTCAAGCCCTGTCATTCCGGCGGAGGCCGGGATGACACTTTCCTTGGGCTACGCATGGAAGGTGGAAAGCGAGGGAAGAGAGATTGCGGTTTTCGCCGGCATGGCCGGTTAAGTCGCACCGGCTTTTGGCATATTCCGCCTCAAATACTGTATGTGTTGCATATTATTTTCCTCTCAGGCAGACAAGCATTCGAGAGACAATAAAGGGGAGAGGAACCCATGCTCACATTGTACAGCTTTGGCCCGGGTGCCAATTCGATGAAGCCGATGCTGACGCTTTATGAGAAGGGCCTGGATTTCACCGTCCGTCGGCTCGATCCGACCATATTCGAACACCATGAAGACTGGTTCAAGGCCATCAATCCGCGCGGACAGGTGCCCGCTCTCGATCATGACGGGAAAATCATTACCGAATCGACGGTGATATGCGAATATCTGGAAGATGTGTTTCCAGAGGCTAATCCGCTGCGCCCTGCCGACCCTGCTATGCGCGCCGAAATGCGTGTGTGGACAAAATGGGTGGATGAATATTTCTGCTGGTGCGTCTCCACCGTAGGCTGGGAACGGCATATCGGCCCGATGGCCCGCGCCTATTCCGATGAGGAGTTTGAAGAAAAGGTCGGCCGCATTCCCGTGCCGGAACAGCAGACCAAGTGGCGCAACGCCCGTAAGGGCTTCGACAAAGCCGTTCTGGAAGATGAAATGCGCAAGATTGGCGTGTCCGTGCGGCGGCTGGATGACCGGCTGGCTGAGTCCGAGTGGCTGGCGGGAGATCAATATACGCTTGCCGATATCTGCAACTTTGCCATCGCGATGGGGATGCAGTTCGGCTTTCCTGAATTCGTCAACGCCAAGGATACGCCGCATCTGCTGACGTGGATCGACAGGATCGCGGCAAGACCTGCCACCAAACGCATGTATGCCGAAGTGCCCAGCGAGTTCGGGCCCAGGCCGCAATCCTGAGGCCCTCTCGTCATTCCCCCAACGCCTCGCTATGAAGAGGCATGACCGGAATGTCCCCGCCCGAAAGGGCCGCCGCCGAAACCGCCGCCGCCGCGCCCATGCTGGCTCAGGTAGAACGATGGGCGGCGGTCAATAGCGGCACTGGCAATCTTGAAGGCTTGGCCGAAGTAGCGGGATTGCTGGCAGATGGTTTTGCGGCCTTGCCGGGCGACGTATCCCTGATGGCTTCAGATCCTGTCGAAACGGTGACCGCGACAGGCGAGGTTAAAACCATAGAGCGCGGGCAGAATCTGCGCGTCAGCGTCCGACCCAATGCACCGGTGCAAGTGCTCCTGACCGGTCATATGGATACGGTGTTCGGCCCCGATCACCCCTTCCAGACCCTGCGCTGGCGGGAGGAAGGCGTCTTGAACGGCCCTGGTACGGCAGACATGAAGGGCGGGATTTCTGTCATCCTCGCCGCGCTCACTGCCGTTGAGGCGTCACCTCTTCGAGACCGGATCGGCTATGACGTGCTGATCAATTCGGACGAGGAGACCGGGTCGCAAGCGTCGGCGCGGCTGATCGCGGAACTGGCACGCGGCAAGATGGCCGCCCTCACCTATGAGCCCGCTTTGCCCGATGGCACATTGGCAGGCGCAAGACCAGGCAGCGGGAATTTCTCGATCACGCTCCACGGCAAAGCCGCTCACGCCGGACGCAATCCGGAGGATGGCCGCAATGCCCTGATCGCGGCGGCCGATCTCGCGCTGAGACTGAATGCTGCCAAAACACCGGGGCTCAAGATCAATCCCGCGCGGATTGACGGCGGGGGACCGAACAATATCGTGCCGGATCTGGCCATTTTGCGCATCAACCTGCGCCCGATGACGCCGGATGATATGGAGGTCGCGAAGCACGCCATCCGCACCGCCGTTGCGGCGGTAAAGGCAGAGCACGGCGTTCATGCCCATATGCACGGCAGTTTCAACCGCCCGCCCAAACCCCTTGATCCGGCAGCGGAGCGGCTGTTCGGACTGGTCAGGGATTGCGGCGCTGATCTGGGTCTGCCACTCTCATGGAAAGCGACCGGCGGTGTATGTGATGGCAATAACATTGCCGCATGCGGCGTACCGGTAGTGGATACGATGGGGCCACGTGGCGGGGCCATTCATTCAGAGGAGGAGTTTCTGATCGTGGACAGTCTGGCCGAACGCGCGCAGCTTTCGGCGCTTACCTTGCTGCGGCTGGCAGAGCGGGACTCGTTATGAGTTTCATTATCCGCGCCGCGCGCACCGACGATGTTCAGGCGCTCTACGAAATGGCCAAGCGGACAGGCGGCGGCTTCACCAACCTGCCGCCGGATCGCAAGTCGCTGGCGATCAAGCTGGAACGCGCTGCCGTGGCCTTTGCTCGCACTGAGGAGAGCGTGGGTGACGATCTGTTCGTCTTCGTGCTGGAAAATACCGCAACGGGTGAAGTGCGCGGCACTTGCCAGATATTTGCACAGGTTGGCCAGAAATGGCCGTTCTACTCCTACCGGCTCGGGACCCTCACCCAGCACAGTGAGGAACTGAACAAAACCTTCCGCGCGGAAATGCTTTCACTCTCCACCGATCTGGAAGGTTGTTCGGAAGTCGGCGGCCTGTTCCTCCACCCCGGCGAGCGGGCGGGCGGGCTTGGCATGTTGATAGCACGAAGCCGCTACCTCTTCATCCGCAACCACCGTCTCCGTTTTGGAGACAAGACGCTGGCCGAACTGCGCGGCGTGATCGACGAAGCGGGCGGCTCGCCGTTCTGGGATGGCGTTGCCGGTCGCTTCTTCGGGATGAATTTCCAGCAGGCAGACGAGTTTAATGCGGTCCATGGGAACCAGTTCATTGCAGACCTAATGCCCAAGCACCCCGTTTACACCGCAATGCTCCCCGAAAGCGCGCGTGCAGTGATCGGCATTCCTCACCCCTCAGGCCGCGCCGCGATGCGGATGCTGGAAAATGAGGGCTTTCATTGGGAAAACTATGTCGACATTTTTGACGGCGGCCCGACAATGACCGCCCGCACGGATCAGATCCGCAGCATCAAGGAATCCGAAGATTCGCAAGTGGTGGCCATCGATGATGCGTTGGGCGATCACAAAAGCGGAGACAAGGTGCTTGCCACATCCGGGCATCTCGCGGAATTTCGTGCTGCCTATGGCTGGATCAACCGGCAGGATGGCGGGATAGCGCTGGATGCAGGATGCGCTGCCCTGCTAGGTGCGCGCGTTGGCGACACAATTTCTCATGCCGCCCGGTGGTAAGATGCTGACGGAAATTAATTTTGACGGGCTGATCGGCCCCAGCCACAATTATGCCGGCCTGAGCCTCGGCAATCTGGCGTCCGCCAGGAACGCAGGCGGTGTCTCCAGCCCCCGCGCTGCCGCGCTTCAGGGAATTGAGAAGATGCGGGCCAATATCCGGCTTGGGCTGGTGCAGGGAATGTTCCTTCCCGGCGCACGTCCGGATAGAGCTTGGCTCACCAAATTAGGTGGGATGCCTGAAACCGCTGAGCCCGGCATTCTTGCCAATGCGCTTTCCGCCTCGTCGATGTGGGCAGCGAACGCCGCGACCATTTCACCCGGACCGGACACGACGGATGGCAAATGCCATCTGTCCGTCGCGAATCTGGTGACGATGCCGCACCGCAGCCATGAATGGCAGGGCACATTGGCCCAGTTGCGGTTGGCCTTCGCGCATCCGGCATTTGCGGTGCACGGTCCAATCCCGGCTCCCTTTGGTGATGAAGGCGCTGCGAACCACATGCGCCTGTGCCGCACGCATGGCGAAGCGGGACTCGAAGTGTTTGTCTATGGCGTCAGCGGCGGCCTCTTCCCCGCCCGCCAGCATGTCGAAGCCTCCAAAGCCGTGGCACGGGTGCATGGCATCACCAAGGCCCTGTTTGTCCAGCAATCAGAAGAGGCCATAGCGGCAGGTGCCTTCCACAATGATGTAGTCGCCGTCGCCAATGAACGAGTGCTTTTTGCGCATGAACAAGCCTTTGCAGACAAGGCGCAATTCTTCGCTGATTTGCGCGCCGCCCTGCCGGAGGTCGAAATCGTCGAAGTCCAGGCTGCTGCTGTCAGCCTTGCGGACGCCATCCAGTCCTATCTGTTCAACGCACAACTTGTGACGCTGCCGGATGGCGGTATGGCCTTGATTCTGCCGACCGAATGTCAGGATAATTCTCGTGTATGGACCTGGCTGCAGTCAATGATCGCTGGCAATGGCCCGATCCGGCGCCTGATCCCGGTTGACGTCCGCCAGTCCATGGCCAATGGCGGCGGCCCGGCCTGTTTGCGCCTGCGCGTTGTGTGCGATCCGGCGACGGTCGATCCCCGCTTTGTGGTTGATGAGGCAAAGCTTGACCAGATTGCTGCCATCGTCAGCACGCATTGGCCTGAAACCATTGCCCCTGCCGATCTCGCCAACCCGAAGCTTTGGTCTCAGATCGAAACGGCGCGCGCTTCGTTGCTGGATGCACTTGAACTGACCGCGCTTCTGTCGGGTTAATTGACAATTTACCATCTTCGTTAATCTGCAATAACGCACTTGCGCCATTGGCCCGTTCCTTGCTTAACCTTTGACATGGGAAAGCGAATCAAACGCCTGTTTATCATCAAGACGCGTTGGGAAGCCTTTGCGATCATCTACGCGCTCGCGCTGGGCGGCGTGGAGCGCGGCACTGTCTATCTCTCCCAATATCCGGGCTTTGGCGGGAAGCTGCTGTTCGCCGCCTGTCTGGGCGCTGTTTTCATGGGCGGTGCCAAAATACTGGATGCGGTGAAGGCTGGGGTCTGAACTAGCGGCTGTTGCTCTCAAACCAGCCGGCTCTGCTTCACCGCCGCCTCAATAAAGCTGGCAAATAGCGGGTGCGGATCGAAGGGCTTGCTCTTCAGTTCCGGGTGGAATTGCACCCCCACGAACCAGGGATGATCAGGCCGCTCGACAATTTCTGGCAGTTCTCCATCGGGTGACATGCCACTGAAGACCAGCCCGCCACTCTCAAGCGGGGCCTTGTAATGTACGTTGACTTCATACCGATGCCGGTGCCGCTCTGAAATGGCCGTACCGCCATAGATGGACGCGACATGGCTGTTGCCTGCCAGCACCGCATCATAGACCCCCAATCGCATCGTCCCGCCGAGATCGCCGCCTGCTTCACGCTTTTGCAGGCCTTCCTCGCTCATCCATTCCGTGATGATGCCAACGACCGGGGCGCCGCCTGAGCCGAACTCGCTACTTGTTGCATCGGCAATCCCAGCGGTATTCCGCGCACCTTCGATACAGGCCATCTG
>JANOAJ010000020.1:0-15095 GCA_031411035.1 Sphingomonadales bacterium | reverse complement strand
AAAACCCGACGATCACTCACACCTCCGCAGGGGATGTGTGTGATCTGACGGCAATGGCCCTGCCGCGTGTGGACGGCATCATGCTGCTTGCCGCCCATATCAGCCGCGCGGTGACGCTGACCGAATGGCTGGATCCGTCGATTACGGACGAGGCCCAGCCATTTGACCGTGATCCCGCGCTCAACATCTATGATCCCGCCTGCCCGGATCAACCGCCTTACGCGCCGGAATTCGTTGTCCGCTTCCGCGCCGGACAACTGGCCCGCAACCGGCGGATCACGGCCTGGGTGAAGGAGGCACTTGCCCGCCTTGGCCCGAACGAGGAACGCGCTTTTTGCGTGCAGGGCACAATGGCCGATGTCCGCTGGACAGACCCGAGCCAGGACCCGTCAGACCGCCGCCCATACGAATGCTATCTGGGCGTGCCCCACATTGCGAATGACGGCCCGGTGGGGTTGGCGCGATTCACCACGCTGCGAAGCTGGCTGTCACAATGGAGCTATGATGACACCAACGCCACCGGCCTTGGGAACGCCGCACGCATCACTTGCCCGGTACTGGTGATCAACAACACTGCCGATCTGGCCTGCACCCCCAGCCACGCCAGGCGCCTGTTCGATGCCGTGGGGCATGGCGATAAGGAATATTGCGATGTTGCGGGCGCGGATCATTATTATATCGAACGGCCTGACCTGCTGCCCGAGGCAGTGGGAATCGTCAGCGAATGGGTAGCGCGGAAATTTGGTTAGCCCGCGCCCTTGAATCTTTGCGAATTAACCCAATATTTGGGAATTCCCGCCACATGGCGGCACAAGCGAAAAACACAAAATCCGGGAGAATGGCAGAAAACCGCGACTGCGGGGTTTTGGCATGGATGCTGCAAAGGAGAGGATAACGAGAGTTTATCTTTTCTATCAGGCGTTTCGCCACACACCGGAGTTACTTTGATGCACGCTTCCCAGCCCAACACCGCCCCGAAAGACGATATTTTCGGTGTGTGTGCCGCCCTTGGCCGCGATTTCGGTTTCAACCCGCTCTTTCTGCGCATCACGCTGGGCGTGCTGTTGCTGTGGAACCCGGTTGTGGTGCTCAGTGCCTACGCCGTGACCGGCCTGGTCGTTGCCTTCACGCACTGGGTTGCGCCAGATCCGCGTCGCGCTTCGAAGCGCGGAGAGCTTGTCGCAGGGTAAGCGAGCCTCACCGCAAATCGGGCGGCGCTGCTTCAGCCTTCAGCATCATGATCGCCTCATCAAGCGACATGATTCTCTGGCCATCGCTGCCCAGCGTGCGGATCGCCACAGTGCCCTGTTCCGCCTCGCGTCCGCCGACGACCAGCAGATGCGGCACTTTCGCCAGGGAATGTTCCCGCACCTTGTAGTTGATCTTTTCATTGCGCAGATCCGATTCGACGCGGACTCCCGCTGCCTTGAGCTTTTCAACCGCCGCTTTGGCATAGTCATCCGCATCCGACACAATCGTCGCCACAACAGCCTGAACCGGCGCCAGCCAGACAGGGAAGCGCCCGGCATAATGTTCAATCAGGATGCCGATAAAGCGTTCATACGAACCAAGGATCGCGCGGTGGAGCATGATCGGGCGGTGTTTGCCACCATCTTCGCCCACATAGGACGCATCCAACCGTTCCGGCAGCACCGTATCTGTCTGGATCGTGCCAACCTGCCAGGTGCGACCGATCGCGTCGGTCAGGTGGAATTCCAGCTTGGGCGCATAGAACGCCCCTTCGCCGGGCAGTTCTTCCCAGCCCCATTCGGGCGTGTTGCGGCCCGTTGCGGCCACGGCATCGCGCATCGACTGTTCGGACCAGTCCCACATCTCGTCTGATCCGAAGCGCTTTTCCGGGCGCAGCGCCAGCTTGATCGCATAATCGGAAAAGCCCAGATCCTTGTAGATCACGTCCAGCAAATCGCAGAAGCGGCTGACTTCTTCGACAATCTGGTCTTCGCGGCAGAAGATGTGCGCGTCATCCTGCGTGAACTGGCGCACCCGCATCAGGCCGTGGAGCGCTCCATGCGGTTCATTGCGGTGGCAGCAGCCCATTTCGGCGAGGCGCAGCGGCAGATCGCGATAGGATTTGATCCCCTGGCGGAAGATCAGGATATGCGCCGGGCAGTTCATCGGCTTCAGCGCCATCCAGTCGGCCTTGTCCGAAATGACCGGGCCTTCATCTTCCGTGTTGGGTACTTCATCGGGGATGACGAACATATTCTCGCGATATTTGCCCCAGTGCCCGGATTGCTCCCACTGGCGCGCGTCCATGATCTGGGGGGTCTTGACTTCCAGATAACCCGCCGCGTCCAGCCGGCGACGCATATAGGCCTCCAGCGCGCGGTAGATCACAAAGCCGTTGGGATGCCAGAACACGCTGCCATGCGCTTCGGCCTGCAAATGGAACAGATCCATTTCCTGCCCGATTTTGCGGTGATCGCGTTTTGCGGCTTCCTCCAGCCGGAGAAGGTGCGCATCAAGCTGCTTCTTGTTGAGCCAGCCCGTGCCATAGATGCGCGATAGCTGCGGGTTGTTCTGATCCCCGCGCCAGTATGCACCGGAAACGCGCATCAGCTTGAACGCCGCCGGATCAAGCTTGCCGGTGGAGGCCAGATGCGGCCCGCGGCACATATCCATCCAGTCACTGCCCGACCAATAGACGGTGAGTTCCTCGCCTTCGGGAAGCTCAGCGGCCCATTCGGCCTTGAATGCCTCGCCCGCCGCCTGCCATGTGGTGATCAGGGCATCCCGCGCCACCACTTCGCGGCGCAGCGGCTTGTCCGCCCGGATGATCTCTCGCATCTTGTCTTCGATGGCGGGCAGGTCTTCGTCTGTGAACGGGCGATCCTTCGGCGCAAAATCATAGTAGAAGCCGTCGTCGGTAGAGGGCCCGAAGGTGATCTGCGTGCCCGGAAACAGCGCCTGCACTGCTTCGGCCAGCACATGGGCAAAGTCATGCCGTGCCAGTTCCAGCGCGTCTGCCTCATCCCGCGTGGTGACCAGCTCGACCTGTGCATCGCCATCAAACGGGCGCATCACATCACGCAACTCGCCATTCACCCGCGCCGCAATGGTCGCCTTGGCAAGGCCGGGGCCGATTGAGGCGGCCAGATCAGCGGGCGTGGCGCCACGCGGCAGCGCGCGCGCGGAACCATCGGGCAGGGTCAAGGTAATCATGTCAGACATGGAAAGCGCCTATGCCGCGCGCCGGGGAATCAGGCAAGCGGGGAGGGGAAGGGAACGCTTGGGCATGAACCCCTTGCATCCCCCGCCGCACACGCCACACTGCCCCATCAACCCACAGGAGAGCGGTGATGAAGGAATATGCGGCCTATGACGGCATGGGCCTTGCGAAACTGGTGCGGGAAAAGCGCGTCAAGCCCATCGAGCTGGTCGATGCCGCGATTGCCCGGATCGAGGCCCACAATCCCGCGCTCAATGCCGTAATCTGGACCATGTTTGATCGCGCGCGGGATATGGCAAAGGCAAAGCTGCCCGACGGGCCCTTCCGGGGAGTGCCGTTCCTGCTCAAGGACATATTGGGCGACATGGAAGGCGTCCCCACCCGGCAGGGATCGCGGCTGATCCCTGATGTGCCTGCCACGCAGAACAGCGAGCTGGTCAACCGCTTCCTGAAAGCGGGCCTTGTGCCGCTGGGCAAAACCAATGTGCCTGAATTCGGGCTGGTCGCCACCACCGAATCAAAACTGTACGGCCCGGCGCGCAATCCGTGGAACACCGCGCATTCCACCGGGGGATCATCGGGCGGTTCGGGTGCAGCAGTGGCATCGGGCATGGTGCCGATGGCGCATGCCAATGATGGCGGCGGATCGATCCGCATTCCGGCCTCTGCCTGCGGGCTGGTGGGCCTGAAACCCACGCGCGCGCGCAATCCGCTGGGGCCGGTGCTGGGCGATGTGATGGCGGGGCTGGTGAGCGAACATATCGTCGCCCGTTCCGTCCGCGATGTGGCGGCGATGCTGGATGTGACAGCGGGCGCGGATCTGGGCGATCCCTATGCCGCGCCGCACGGGCCCAAATCATGGGCACGTGCCGCGCGCAAAAAGCCGCACAGGCTGCGCATCGCTTTTGCCCGCACCAAGCTGGATGGCAGCGCGCTGCATCCCGACTGCGTGGCCGCGGTCGAACATGCAGCCAAGCTGTGCCAGGCTTTGGGCCACAAGGTGGAGGAAGCCTCTCCCCCGGTGGACGCCAATGCGATGATGATCCCCTTCATGGCGCTGTGGACAGGCGGGCTTGCCATGCTGGTGGACGCGGTGACTGCGCAAACGGGTGCCAAATCCGGCCCCGAGACGCTGGAAGGGCTCACGCTGGGCCTGTATGAAGCGGGCAAGGCTGTAACGGCGTCCCAGCATCTGATGGCTGTGGCGGGCATCCAGCAAGTCGCCCGCACAGTGGCGCACTGGCACCAGACATTTGATGTGTGGCTGACCCCCACGCTGGGCCTGCCGCCCATTCCGCTGGGCCTGTTCGACGGGAGCGAGACTGATCCGCAAAAGGGCTTTGCGCTGATGATCGATTATGTGCCGTTCACGGCGTTGCAGAACGGCACCGGCCAGCCCGCGATTAACCTGCCGCTCCACTGGAACGAGGCGGGCCTGCCCATCGGCACGCAATTTGTCGGGCGGTTCGGGGAGGAAGCGCTGCTGCTGCAACTGGCGACACAGTTGGAAAAGGCGCACCCCTGGAAGAAGAAGCATCCGCCCGTGTGGGGGTGAGGGTTATGGAGCCGGGATTTCGGGGACTGTCCCCGAATTACCGGATCGCGCCCTTCACAAACAGGCGCGGCACCAGCACCACGGCCCCCAGCAGCGGCCACCGCCGCTGCCAGGGCTTGATCTCGATCGCTGTTCCCGCGTGGCGGTTGATCTTCCAGGCGAGGTAATCAATCCCGCCTGCAAAAGTCAGGCTGGCTTTGGCGAGCTTCAAAACCTGCCGCAGTTTGCCGCGTCGCCGTGCTTGCCGCCAACGCTTCTCCGCGGCCGCGATCTCACTGGAAGCCCATGGAGCACACCGCATCCACGGGTTTTCCAGATAGGTCAGCCGCGCCGCGCGCCGATAATAGACAGGATCAGCATCAACAATGGATCCTCCACGCCCGGCACGCTCTGCACGCAATTCGGCTGAATAGGTAAGCTCAAAAGCCTTGCGCCAGAGAGCCAGCATACCTCGCTCCTCCGGCGGCAGCAAAACCACAGTTTGAGCAAGCAGTGTCGACGCGGCTTGAGCGATCACATTGGCGATAGTTTCTCTTGCCGCAGATGACGATACCCATGCGAGGCGGTTCGGCTGAGACAGGCGGGCGAACGTCGAAGTGTCTCGCGCATTCGGCCCGGTTTCGCGCGTCAAGTCGTCAAGGCTGAGCACAGCATATTTCGATGCAAGGTCTTCATGTGCGAACGGAAAGACGTTCGGCGGCAGCAATCTGTTCACCAGAGCCAGCCATCGCGTGCCATAAGCCCGCGCATAATCTTCCACGATCACGTAGAAATCGAGCATCCCCGAAAGCGTCTCGTCTCTCAGGCATGAACCGTAGAAGATCACGCCGAGCGCACCCGGATACTGCGCCGCAATCGCCGCAGCCATCGCCGTGACGCGTGGATCGACCGGCTCCGCCAGTTCGGCGGCAACAAGGTCTGAAAGGCGGTTCACGCCGCGAGGCGGAGAAACGGCACGGGCGCAGTGGAGCGCAGCAATATGGGCCGCCCGGTTTCGGCGTGGAATTCCTCGCCATCCAGGATCACGCTCGAACGCTCGCTCTCGATGCGGATCATATCGCCCTGTTCCACATGCACGCCCCGGATCGCGCGCTGGCCCAGCCTGCCTGCCAGGCTGGCGAAGAGGGCGCGGATCACCGCCACCGGCGATTGATCGACCGCCATCAGGCGCATCCCGCCGCCACTGCTGGTCTTGCCCCCCAGCAGCAACCGTTCCAGCGTGGTAACGATCAGCAGCGCAAGCCGCTGGTTGGGCTGGCCTTCACGGATCAGCGACACCCGCACGGGAAAAGGCCGGGGCGGCAGAAACCGGGGATGCAGTCCGAAAATCAGCGAAAACATCACGGCAATTCCAGCCAATACGTGGCTGAGCCCGTTGGGCAGGCCGATCGGATAGATTTTGTTGCGACAATACAGGATCGTATCGGCCAGCCCCGCGCCGCCCAGAAACATTCCCAGCACCGGCCGGTTGCCGCCTTCACCTTCGGAAAGCGAAATCAGTTCGCGTTCCACAATATGCGCGGAAAGATCATCCCGGGCCGCCGTAATGATCCGTTCAAGCGCGGCCAGCGGATCTCCCACGGCACCCAGATCCAGCGCAATCAGGTTGGTCTTGCCGTTGGGCAGCACCGCAACGGGCGGCGGCGGGCCATCGAAATAATGGCCAAGGTAAAGCTCGGTCAGCGCCGCCTGCACAGTGCCATCGCCGCCATTGACGACAATCACCTTGGGATTGACCCGCGCTATCGTGCGCAGCGCTTCCCCGATCTGGCCGGCGCGTTCCACTTCATAATGGAAAATATCGGCCCGGCCTGCGCAAAAGCTGCGGATGCGCGGCAGCATGTCGCGGTTTCCCGTCGAACTCGGGTTCGAAAGGAGCGCGACTGTCACCATTTAGCGGCGCGTCGTCTGAAGCTGGGCGATGGGCTTGAACGACCCGCCCTGCTTGTATTTCACAACCACGGTTACCGATGTTACACCCGCACCCACCTGAAACCCGGTTTTGCTGGCAGGCGGCTTGCGGTTGAACACCACATCAAACAGCGACACATCGGGGTTGCCCGAAGCGCCGCCGCCATCGGCCATGTCGGTATCGCTGTTGCCATTCACATCGTGGCGGATATCCACCGCATAGGTGCCGGGCCGCGACACGGGCATGCAGATATCGAGCGTGCCCGCATTGGGCGGAACGATGATCGTCTTTTTCAAATAGGTTTTCTTGTCAAACCAGGTTGAGGGATTGCCGCCAAAGGTGCGCACGCGCACGGTTCCCGCCCGGTTCTTCAGGCCTACGACATGAACAAGGATAGCCGGGCCATTGCCCGCCTGACAGACGGCTGCATCCGGACCGAGCACGACGGCCCCTGCCCCGGTTCCCGCAAGGCCAAGCGCGGCGACAACAAACACGGCCTGCAATTTCAACATGACTGACCAACTCCTCAAGGCTATAGCCGGTGCCCGTGCACCGGGAATCTCCCCGTGTGATCTCCACCTATCGCTGCGCTTTGCGGCGAAAACATGGTCAAATGGTTGCGACAGACTGAATGATACTTTCCGCAACTGACCGCTACCTTGCCCGCCTTATCGCGCTGCCGCTGTTTTCCACGCTGGTGATCGCCGCGATGCTGCTCGTGCTGGACAAGATGCTGCGCCTGTTCGATTTTGTCGCGCAGGAAGGCGGGCCGGTCAGCGTTGTCTGGCGGATGCTGGCCAATCTGCTGCCCGAATATCTTTCGCTGGGCATTCCGATCGGGCTGATGCTCGGGATATTGCTGGCCTTCCGCAAGCTCGCCACCACATCCGAACTGGATGCGTTGCGCGCCGTGGGCTTGAGCTACGGCCGGTTGCTGCGCACGCCCTATATCTACACCATATTGCTGGCCGTGGTGAATCTGGGGATTGTCGGCTATGCCCAGCCCTATTCGCGCTTTGCCTATGAACGGCTGCGGTTCGAACTGCGCTCGGGGGCGCTGGGCGCATCGATCAAGGTGGGGGAATTCACCAAGCTTGGCAAGCATATGACCTTGCGGATCGAACACAGCGCCAATGAAGGCCGCGATCTTTCCGGCATTTTCGTGAAAGCTGACGGCAAGGACGGCAAGACATTGGCCGTAACGGCGGAAAAAGGCACCTTCCTTGCCACGGATGATCCCGATGTGATCATCCTGCGGCTGGCCAATGGCGTGCTGGTGCACGACGCGCCGGGTTACAAGACGCCCCGCATCCTGAGCTTTACCGGCCATGACCTGCCGATTGACCTGCCCCGGATCGAGGCCTTTCGCGGGCGCGGCGGGAAAGACCGGGAACTGACGATCCCCGAACTGGTCAAGGTTGGCAGGGACGTGAAAGCCCCGCTTGCCCTGCGCAATGAAAGCCTCGCCAATTTCCATTTCCGGCTGGTGGAAGTGGCGATGATGCTGCTGCTGCCGCTGCTTGCCGTGGCGCTGGCCGTGCCGCCGAAGCGTTCGACTTCGGGGCTGGGGATATTTTTGTCCATCGTCATGGTCGTGGCCTATCACAAGGTCAACGAATATGCCGAAAGCATGGGCAGTCTTGGCAGGATTGATCCCTTCTTTGCGCTTTGGATTCCCTTCCTCCTCTTCGCGCTTCTGATTGTCTGGATGTACCGCACCTTGGCCCATGTGCCCGGCGGCCAGCCTATTGGCGCGCTTGAAAATGCCTTTGCCCGGACAGGCAAGGCGCTCCGCGGCTTCTTCACCCGCGACAAGGCTGCTGGCTGATGGCCAACAGCTTTTTCCCTTCCCGCACCATCACTTTTTACATGGCACGGATGTTTCTTGTCCGCAGTCTGGCAGTTCTGGCCGCGCTGGTGCTGGTGCTCCAGACGCTCGACCTGCTGGGGGAATCGGGCAATGTACTGGCCTACAAGGGCAATGGCAGCCCGGAATTATGGACATATGTGTCATTGCGGATGCCGCAGATCGTTGCCCGCTTCCTGCCCTTTTCGGTGCTGCTCGGCACGCTGATCACGTTCATCACGCTCAACCAGAACAGCGAAATCGTCTCGATGAAAGCCTCCGGCCTGTCGGCGCATCAGGTGCTGGCGCCGCTGGTGGTGGCCAGCCTGTTTGTGGCGGGCCTTTCCTTTGCCTTTAATGACCGGATCGTCGCGCGGGCCACAGCCACGCTCGATCGCTGGCAGAAAGTGGATTACGGGCCGATCCCCAAGGGCCGCAATGCCCAGTCCAACATCTGGGTACGCGATGGCGACCACCTGATCCGCGCGGGCGGCGTTTCGGGCCGGGGGGTCGGAACGCGGCTGGCGGATGTCACCGTCTATAACCGCGAAGGCGGATCGCTGATGGCGATCACCCGTGGTGTGGCGGCAAAGCCCGTCAACGGGGGCTGGCAGCTTGATGGCGCGCGGCGCTTTGATGTGGCGCGCGGTACCGAAATCCCGCTTGGCACCACCATGATCGGCATGGGGGTCAGGCCCGATCAGTTTACCCTGGCCGATGTGGATGCGGATGAACTCTCGCTTGCGGCACTGGCAGCGGCGATAGCCGACCTCAAGGCTGCAGGCCGCCCCACCGGCGCGCTTGAGGCGGGGCTGCTCCACAAGATTTCCGGCCCGCTTTCCAGCATGCTGATGCCGCTGCTTGGCGCAGTCGCCGCCTTTGGCATTGCCCGTTCGGGGCGTCTCTTCATCCGCGCCGTGATTGGCATGGGGCTGGGCTTTGCATATTTCGTCGCCGACAATTTCGGGCTGGCGATGGGCAATCTGGGCGCCTATCCGCCCTTGCTTGCGGCGTGGGGGCCGTTCTTCCTGTTTCTCCTGATCGGCGAAACGGTGCTCATCCAGACGGAAGAGTGATCAGGCCGGGCGCTGTCCCCGGAACGTATTCCCTACCAGCCGCGCCACCAGCCCCGGCAGGCCATCATAATTCGCGCCGTGATATTGGGATTCGGCGGGCAGCGCGGCACTCAGGCGACGATGCGCTTCGGCAAGGCCGTGATAGGGAACGCCGGGCAGTAAATGGTGGATCGCGTGATAGCGCAAGCCAACCGGTGCCCAGAGCGCAGGCAGAAACGCGGGTGGCGGCACGTTGACGCTGTCAAGAAACTGCGCCGTAACCGTGATCACTTCGCCGTCATTTTCCCACAGATGCGCGACAAGCGTGCGGACCTGGTTCAGCACAATCACCCCGCCTGCGATGCCGAGCGCAATCAGGAACGCACGCAGCGGCAGCAGACCCGTGCCGACCGCCATCAGCAGGGCAATGGCCCACAGGCTGGCCGCCGCTTCCTGCACATACCAGTTGCGTTTCAGCTCTCCCTCGGGCGGACGACGGCGGAAATCCGGGTTGATCACCAGCCCGGAATAGCGTTCCACCACCAGCGTCCGCAGCGGCGGGATGATCGCGGAGAGTGGCGCGAGCACAGCGTAGCGGAACAGCAGCGCGACCGGGGCGAGCGCGGATACCACCACAAACAGCGGCACCGTCCAGGGCTTCATCAACGCCAGCGGCAGATATTCGGGATCTTCGGCCGTGCCGTAACGAGTGCGGGCATGGTGCAGGCTGTGGACGCCTTCATACATGAAAGACGGCACGAGCAGCGGCACCCCGATGATCGCGTTCCAGCCGAAGCGGAAGCCGGGAACGGCGCTATGCTTGATATGGGTCAGTTCGTGAATGAAGCTGCCCGCGCGGTAGAAAGCCAGCACCGACACAATCGCTGCCGCCACTGCGAGCCACACCGGAACCGCCACAATCGCCAGAACCAGCCCGGCATAGCCCAGCAGGGCCGATGCCAGCATGTCAGACCAATAGACCCAAGGTTTGGGTGCAGTCAGATCGCGCGTCAGTTCGGCAGCGGCGCGCAGCATCGCCATGTCATCGGCAATGCGGAATGGGGCAGCGCCCCCTGAAACACGCGGTTCGGCAGCGTGATCAGCCGAGAGATACGATGCGTTCATGATGGTTTCTTCACCAGATCAAAGTGGCAGGATGATGGCATGGCGGTGATGGCAACTTTCTTGACAGGCTGCACCAAAAGACAGAACAGCATCGCCGACGCGCCTTCAGGCCCATTGATTTTACAGGAAACTGCTTCGTGTCCACATCAGAGATAAGCATCCGGCCCGTCATCAACAAGGCTGACCGCAAGGCTTTCATTGATCTGCCGTACCGCCTTTACGCCCATGACCCAAACTGGGTGCCGCACCTTAAGGATGAAATGCGCGGCCTGATCACACCAGGCAAGAACCCCTGGTTCGAACATGGTGAGGCACAGTTGTTCCTGGCTGAACGGGGTGGACAAGTGGTGGGGCGCATTTCCGCGCATATCGATCATCTGGCGCTGGCCCAGCCCGTGGAACAGGGCTTTGGCCCCGGCACGGGCTTCTGGGGGCTGTTTGAAGCCGAGGACGCCGACGCGGGGGCCGCGCTGATTTCTGCCGCAGAAGACTGGCTGCGCGGCAAGGGAATGCACAAATCGATCGGCCCGGTCAGCCTTTCGGTCTGGGATGAAATCGGCCTGCTGGTGGAGGGGTTTGATCACCCCCCGACAGTGATGATGGGATTCAACGCCGCTGCCTATCAGGGCTGGATCGAAAGCGCGGGCTATGCCGGGGTGCAGGACCTGTTCACTTACGCGCTGGTGATCAATGAAGGCTTTCCCGAACTGACCAACCGCATCGTGGCAGCGGGCGAGCGCAACAAGCGCATCCGCATCCGCCATGTGGACAAGAGCCGGTTTGACGAGGAAGCGGCGCTCATCATCGGCATACTCAATGATGCCTGGAGTGATAACTGGGGCTTTGTGCCCTTCACCGCGGCCGAAATTGCCTATGCCGGCAAGAAGCTGAAGCCGCTGGTTTATGAAGATCTGATCCGCGTTGCCGAAGTGGACGGGGAGCCGGTGGCCTTCATGATGACCCTGCCGGACATGAACGAGAAGCTGATCGGCTATGGTGGCAATCTGTTGCCCTTCAACTGGGCGAAGCTCCTCTGGTGGCTGCGTGCCCCCAAGGCCCGGATCATGCGGGTGCCGCTGATGGGTGTGCTCAGGAAATTCCAGGCGACCCGTCTGGCCAGCCAGTTGGCCTTCATGCTGATTGAGTTTATCCGCCGCGATGCCGTGACCAAATATGGAGCGACGCATGGCGAATTCGGGTGGGTGCTGGCCTCCAACGGTCCGATGCGTTCGGTGGGAGAGGCGGTCGGCGGCAGCGTCAACAAAATCTATCGCATCTATGAGAAAGCCCTGTGAACGATCCCTTCGCCTCCCGCCGCGCCGCGTTTCGCGCGCTGCATGAAGCCGGCTGCTTCATCATCCCCAATCCCTGGGACGCAGGCAGCGCAAAGCGGCTGGAAACCTTGGGCTTCAAGGCGCTGGCGTCGTCAAGCTCCGCTGCCGCCCTGTCTCTGGGGCTGACCGATCACCAGATATCGCTCGAACAGAAGCTGGATCATCTGACGATGCTCTGCGCCGCGACCGGCCTGCCGGTGAATGCCGATTTCGAGAATGGCTTTGCAGACGATCCGGCAGATGTCGCTGCCCATGTGACACGCGCCATTGCCACCGGCGTTGCGGGGCTTTCCATTGAGGATCAACCCAGCAAAGGCGTACTCTATCCGCTGGATCTGGCGGTGGCCCGCATCGCTGCCGCCCGTGCCGCGATTGATGCCACGGGCACGGATGTGCTGCTCGTCGCGCGCACCGAAGCCTATCTCAATGACATCAAGGATGTGGACTTCGTCATCGAACGGCTGACGGCCTTTGCCGATGCCGGTGCCGACTGCCTGTTCGCCCCGGGCATGACGGACGCGGCGGAAATAGCCGCCACGGTGCGCGCCGTTGCCCCCAAGCCCGTCAATGTGCTGATTATGAATGCCGAGATGCAGGTGGCAGAGCTTGCCGCGCTTGGCGTCCGCCGGGTGAGTGTCGGCGGGGCGCTGGCCGGTGCGGCATGGCGCGCGTTTGACAAGGCCGCAGCAGCGCTGGCGGGGCAGATGGCTGGTTAGCTGCTAACATTTGCTCGATCCGTTGCCGTCTTTACGAGCGCAGCGTGCTGAAGGCGGGATTGGACGAAATCGGTCAGTTTCCAGTCGGCAACCTGCCATCCCCTTGCCGCGCCTTTGCGGCCGCGAACCCGGCCCGTGCCGTCAGCCGCTGATACCAGGCCATTGTCTGCGGCCCCAGTTCGGCGTGCAGGCCCAGCGTTCCGGCCAGCATGACACCATAGCCCACGCAGATATCGGCCACGGTAAAGCGGCCCGCGGCCAGATAGGCCCGCCCATCCGCCAATGTGCTTTCGATGCTGCGCGCGCGACCAAGGAAGAACAGCTTGTAATCCTCCGCGACGTCCAGCTTGCGTTCCTCCGGCTTGGGAAACACGCTGTACCGCAGCATGATTGCCAGCGGGAACGTGAGTGTGGCGTCACTGCGGTGGAGCCAGTTGAGGTAAAGCGGATAGTCTGCTTCGTGCGGCAGCACTTCCAGCGCCGTTCCCTGTGCCATGATCTGGCAGATCGCGGCACTTTCCGTCAGATTCAGATCACCGTCCACCCAGCAGGGAATGGTGCCCAGCGGGTTCACTTCCTTGAACGCCGGCACATGGAATCGCGGCGGAAAGGGCATTGTCACAAGATCATAATCCAGCCCCGCCTCCTCTGCCGCCCAGACGCAGCGGAAAGAGCGCGCATCGGCACAGTGATAAAGAACGGGCTTGGTCACGCAGCAATCTCCTTTACGCGTTCGATGTGCAGCCGGTGTTCGCGCCACGCAATATAGAGGCCGCTTGCCACGATGACCGGCGCGCCCACCCATGTCCATGGTCCCGGCAATGTCGCCCAGATCAGCCAGCCAAAAAGCGTTGACCAGAGGAGTGCGGAATAATCCATTGCCACCACAACCGATACTGGCGCGTATTTCAGCGATCCCGTCATCGCTGTTTGTCCTGCGCCCCCTGCCAGCCCGGCACCCGCCAGCAACAACCATTGGTGCAGGCTATGGCCGCCCGGCCCCCAGTCGAGCGCGGCACCAATCGCGCCGGGAACAGGAAGCCAGTGCAAAAGGCCAAGCAATACCGCAGAATTGAATGAAAACCAGAAGGCTGTTGTAGAAGCAGGCTCCGTCCGCCCCAGATCGCGGATCTGCAGGCTGACAAGGCTGATCGCCATGGCGGCCGTAAGGCCAACAAGCGCACCAACAAGCGGAAAATCAGCACCCCCGGGCCGCACGACAATCAGCACCCCCAGAAACCCGATCACAACCGCGCTCCAGCGGTGCACCCCCACCCGTTCCTTCAGTACCAGCGCAGACAGGATCGTCGCAAAGATCGGCACGGTGAAACTGATCGTCGCCGCCTCTGCCAACGGCAACAGAATCACGCTGCCAAAGGTAAAGAACATGCCTGTCGTTCCCAGCAGACTGCGCTTGGCATGGGCATCAAAGCGCGTCGTGCGAAGCGATCCCACGCCCGCGCCCAGCCACACCCAGGCCACGATCAGCGGAATCGCCGCCGCCTGCCGCCAGAACATGATTTCGGGCAGGCGCAGGCCGCTTTCGCTCGCCAGTTTCACCATCATCGACATGGTGGAAAAACAGGCGACCGAAAGCAGGCGCAGGCCCAGCGCAAACAGGCGGCGGTCGGTGTGGGGAAGGGCAGCGGCAGTCACGCTTTCCCGATAAGCGCAGGGGGCAATTGCGCAACCCCTTGCACCGCCCGGCCATTCGCCGCAGATTTTGCCCGCGACATTTTGGGAGAGGCTCCATGTTCAGTCACGTCACTCTGGGCACCAACAAATGGCCCGCCGTCCGCCCCTTCTGGCAGGCCGTGATGACGGTGCTGGGCCAGCCCGTACTGTTCGAACATGACGGCGGCATTGCGTATGGCGAACCCATTGGCCCCAAAACCTTTATCGGCCCCACTTTCGATGGCGCACCTGCCACCAGCGGCAACGGCACGCATATCGCCTTCATTGCCAAAGACCGCGCGACGGTGGATGCCTTCCATGCTGCTGCCCTGGCGAACGGTGGCACAGACGAAGGTGCCCCCGGCCTGCGCCCGCACTATCATCCCAACTATTACGGCGCCTATGTCCGCGATCCCGATGGCAACAAGTTGCAGGCCGTGTGTCATTCGGGGAAGGGATGAGGGGCAGGCCAGTGCCTTCCAACTGGCGTCCGCTTCGTCTGGCGTCCCCCGCGACGAAACATCGCGGCCGCCTTGCCCCCCCTGTTTTGGCAAGCTATCGCCCACCCCATGAAACACGCCCTTACCACCACCCGCGCCCAGAATTTTTCCGCCTGGTATCAGGAAGTCATTGCCGAGGCTGATCTGGCCGAGGAATCGGGGGTGCGCGGCTGCATGGTGATCAAGCC
>JANOAJ010000019.1:0-9189 GCA_031411035.1 Sphingomonadales bacterium | reverse complement strand
TATCTGGTCCCCACCTGACGTTTACGGCGTCAGAGGATATTCTAGCAAACGGCCCAAGGTGGGTCCGCCAACCACCGGCGAGACGAAGATGCGTTCCAAGGACGAGCTACGCACGCTGCTGCGCAAAACGCGGAAGACTGCACAGAAATCCGTATCGTTCCGCGATGATTGCCCGCCAGACGCCCTCGAGGGTTTCCAGGCCTTGCTGAAAAACGGCCCCGTCATCGCAGGATACCGGCCCGTGGGCAGCGAAATTGATCCTTCGCTGTTGCTGGAAAGCGCCGCGCGTCATGGCTGCGGTACAGCCCTGCCCTTCATCGCAAATCGCACTGCCCACATGGAATTCCGCTGCTGGAAGCCCGGTGATCCGCTTGAAACCGGGGTCTTCGGCTTTGAACAGCCCCTTGCCGGTGCCGCGCCCGCCAACCCGGATATCCTGCTGGTGCCCTTGCTGGGTTTTGATGCGGCGATGAACCGGCTGGGCCAGGGCGCAGGTCATTATGATCGGTATTTTTCTAAAAATATCAGTTCTTTACGGATAGGTATTGCCTATACGTCTCAGAAAATGGAGACGCTGCCCGCTGATCCTTGGGATGTGCCGCTGGATGCCGTTCTCACCGAAAAGGGCTGGATTACCGGCCCAGGTTCGCGGATAGCGTTGCCATGACCCCCAGCTGGCGCAAACCCTTTGGCATATTCCTGATCCTGACCCTGATCCTTGTCTGGTCGATCATCATATCCAGCCTGTCGCCCTGGATCGGCCTGGCCCATCCGCTGGTCCAGGCATTGGCCTATGTGTTTCTGGGCATCATCTGGATCGCGCCGCTCAAGCCGCTGTTGCGGTGGATGGAAACGGGGACTTTCCGCTAACCCTCCCCAAAGGGGAGTGGCGCGAGTGACGGGACTCGAACCCGCGACCTCCGGCGTGACAGGCCGGCGCTCTAACCAACTGAGCTACACCCGCATCTCTGCGTGAGGCGCGGCTGTTAGGTGAGGCGCGCGGGGCTGTCAAGGCGCATGCGCGCTGTTTTTCCGTCAGTGTCAAATCCGGCGCGCCATTAACTACCAGAGGGTGACTGGCGGGCCGAAATGACGTCAGATCGCCTCCCGTTCATCATTCAGAAAGCCTCGAATTCCGGGGGGAACGCAAATTCCCGAGCGTTTCCCGCAGGATAGGGCTGACGTCAATTTTCTGGCACCGTTTAACCAAATCTTTGCACCTCCTGCCTCATAAAGCAGCCTGACTGTAAACGAGTTGATGGAACAAAGATGCTTGGGGAACAGAATTGGGCGATCCTGAACGTCCGGCTGGCACAGATTGTGCCGCTGGTCGTGGCGACCGCAACGATAGTCTTTGCAACGCCTGCCATGGCAGTGGGAACGGCTGCCGGCACCACGATCAGCAATACCGCAACCGCGACGTATGACGATCCCCAGGGGGCGCCCGTATCGGTGCCGTCAAACCGGGTGGACATCAAGGTTGATGAACTGCTCGACGTGACCGTTGCCACGGCGGATGCCGGTGATGTGCTTGTTCAGCCCGCTGCCACCAATCAGGTATTGAGCTTTACGATTACCAACACCGGCAACGGTTCCGAAGCCTTTCGGCTGACACCCAACGCCACGATCGGCGGCGATCAGTTCGATCCCTCCACCACGTCGGTCGTGCTCGATAGCAACGGCAACGGTACTTATGACGCGGGCGTTGATACCGTCTATACTGCCGGTTCCAACGATCCGGTGCTCGCGCCCGATGCCGCGATCAAGGTTTTCGTCCTTTCGACAATTCCGGGCAGCACCACGGATCTGGATCGGGGCACGGTTGAACTGACGGCAGCCGCAGTTACCGGCACGGGTGCCCCGGGAACCAGCTTTGCCGGGCAGGGACAAGGCGGCGGCGATGCCGTTATAGGCTCCACCGGCGCTGACGGCGTGGATCGCGGGCGCTTTCTTGTTCAGAATGCGGGCGTTTCCTTCACCAAAAGTGCATCCGTGCTTGATCCCTTTGGCGGCACCAAGTCCGTTCCCGGCGCGATCATTACCTATACGCTGACTGCCTCGGTTTCAGGCACCGGCACGCTCAACAATCTGGCCCTGGGTGACGCGATCCCGACGGGAACCACCTATCAGGCAAGCACGATCACGCTTCAGGGCGCACCGCTGACAGACAGCACCGGCGATGACGCGGGCGAATTTGCCGCCAGCACTGTCACGGTAAGGCTGGGCAATGTGCCGGGCGGACAGGTGCGTGCCGTTACCTTCAAGGTGAGGATCAACTGATGACACCTGCCATCCGGCTTTTGCTGGCGCTTGTTGCGCTGGCGATCCCTTCCCTCGCCCCGGCCGCGGAAACCGTTGCTCTTTCGAGCGCGGTCTTCGTTGAACGCCAACTGATCGACAATAGCGGGCGTTCGCGCGTGGAATTGCTTGCGCCACAGGTTGTAACCCCTGGAGACAGGCTGGTTTTCATTCTGAGTTACCGGAACACGGGCGAAAAGCCTGCCACCCATTTCACTGTCACCAACCCGCTTCCCCAGGCCGTTGCCTATGCCGGTACGCCTGACGAGGAAGCGCAGATTTCCGTGGATGGGGGAAAGAATTGGGGCAGGCTCTCGATGCTGCGCATCAGGGAGGAGGACGGGCGATGGCGAAGCGCCCGCCCGGAAGACGTCACCCATATCCGCTGGATCCTTGCGCGGCCTTTGCGCGCGGGGGCGACAGGCAAACTCAGTTTCCGCGGCACGGTCCGCTGAAAGAATGCCCGCAACAGGCGAGCCTGCGGGAATGACAACGGGCTCCGCAACGAAGACAGGAAAAGAGACAAACAATGACCAGTAAACTCAAGATCTGCATATTAGCAGGCGGTGTTTCGGTCGCGGCGCTTGGGGCGACACCGGCGTTAGCGGCAGGAACGACTGCCGGCTCGACCATCTCCAACACGGCAACGGTAAATTATACCGTCGGCGGTGTCGCGCAAACGGCCATCAACTCCAATGCCAGCACGTTCGTGGTTGACCGCAAGATCAACCTGACAGTGGCCGAAGTCGGCACCACCACCACATCCGTGGTGCCCGGGCAGTCGTCAGCGGTTACGACGTTCACGGTTACCAACTCGTCGAACGCCGTGCTCGACCTTGGCCTGACGGCCGCCCAGCTTGCTGGCGGCACGGCAGCGCATGGCGGCACGGACAATTTCGACGTGACGGGGCTGACCATGTATGTCGATACCAACGGCAATGGCAGCTATGATGCCGGTACGGATACAGCCGTCACCTATCTTGACGAACTCGCGGCAGATGCGTCCAAAACCGTGTTCCTTGTCGGGAATGTGCCTGCCGCCCGCACCAACGGAGACGTTGCGGGCGTGACGCTGACGGCGCAGGCGCTGGAAGGCGCGGGCGCGGGCAGCCAGGGCGCGGTGGTCACCCAGACCGCCGGTGCCAACACGGCAGCGATGGATACCGTCTTCGCTGACGCCGCAGGGGTCACCGGAGATGTGGCACGCGACGGCAAGGCTTCGGACGATGACGATTATACCGTCGCCGCGCCGGTGCTGAGCGTCACCAAGCAGAACCGCATCGTATCGGATCCGATCAACGGCACGACCAATCCGAAGATGATCCCGGGCGCGACTGTGGAATATTGCATCATCGTCAGCAACTCCGCTTCGGGCGCGTCTGCCAACAGTGTGGCGATCAGCGATCCCATTCCGGCCCAGACAACCTATGACTCCGGATACGGGATTTTCCAGAGCGGCACTTATACCGGTTCGACACCCACAGGCACTTGTAACCTTGATGGTACAGCCGGTGGCACGTTCAGCGCCGGTACTGTCAATGGTTCACTCGGAACGCTGGCTGCGGGTACCACCCGCACCATCTATTTCCGCGTGACGATCAACTAGGACCACAAGGAATGGGCCGTCCGGTGGCACGTATTTGCCCCGGGCGGCTCCATCCCGCCCATTTTATGCGTCCCTTCGTAAATCATGTTCTGGTCGGCGTGTTTGGCCTTGCAGCGGCGCTGGGATGCGTCGCGCCTGCGGAAACACGCGCACAGACCATCAGCAATATCGCAAAAATCGAATGGGATGCAGGCGCCAGCCGCATCCAGCGCCAATCCAACCGCGTTGACATCCAGGTGTCGCGCAGCGCGCCGGAAACCCCGACACTTTCCACCTTCCAGCTTGACTATACGCCCTCTGCCCAGTCCCTCGGCGTGGGCCCGACCCAGTGTCGTGGCAGCAATGGAACCGTTCCGGTTACATTAGGCGGAGTCTTCGCAGGAACGCCACTTTCCCCCGCAGCGGTTCACCCCGCATCGGCGATCCGGGCCGGTGAACCGTTGATCCTGGCCTTCTCGTCGGCCGCCGATAACCAAAACTCCGCTGCAATCGACACCATTATGGTTCGTTTGGAAACGCCGGCCGGTGACAGCGAGTCACTGACGCTTTCCGAAAGCGGTGCCGATACCGGTGTGTTTGTCGGCATGATCCCGACAGCGGCCACCAATCCGGTGCGTGGAGACTGCGTCCTTTCCGTCCGCCCCGGCGACGCCTTCACCCTGAACGGCCTGCGTGCTTCGGATGGTTCGACCATTGCCAGCGCGCCGATTGACGTTCTGGTTGATCCGTTCGGCATTGTCTTCGATTCTGGCGATGGCGCCCCGATTGCGGGTTCGCGCGTGACGCTGATCGATATGGCAACCGGCAGGCCCGCTCAGGTTTTCGGCGATGACGGCGTGTCCGCCTTCCCTTCAACCGTTGTCACGGGCTCTACCGTGACTGACGCCGGGGGCGGGCGTTACGTGTTCCCGCCGGGGGATTACCGGTTTCCGTTTGTGCGGGCGGGCAATTACCGCCTGCTGGTCGAACCTCCGGCGCCCTACACGGTGCCTTCCGGATCGAGCCCGGCCGAACTGGCCGGTTTGCTGCGTCCGGACGGAATCCCTTATACCATTGTCGATGGTTCCTATGGCCGCAGCTTTACGCTGAGTTCGCCTGCGCCGGTGCGGATCGACATTCCTGCCGACAAGCCTGGCGGCGCACTGATCCTGCGCAAAACGGCTTCCTCCCCCGTCGCGGTTCCGGGCGACGCGGTGCAGTATCGCATCAGTGTGCAGAACAGCGATGCCATCCGGACAACCGGTGCCATCACCGTGACCGACATCCTGCCCGTCGAGATGCGGCTGAAGAAGGACACCGTCCGCTACAAGGGCATAACCACAACCTATTCGGTTAGTGATGATGGCCGCAACCTTTCCATCCCGATTCCCGCACTGGGCGGCGGCCAGTCCGGCGTGATCACTTATGTGCTGGAAGTGCGGCCTGATGCACAACCCGGCCAATCGATGAACAAAGCCAGCGCGCAAGACAATCGCGGCGCGACAAGCGCAGTGGCTGATGCCGTGGTCCGCATTGCCCGCGATGGCATCAGTGACCGCATGACCATCATTGGCCGCATCACCGATGGCGGCTGCACGATCGATCCTGATGCGGCAAACGGCATTCCCAATGTGCGCGTGATGCTGGAAGATGGCAGCTATGCCGTGACCGATATCGAGGGCCGCTATCATTTCGAAGGCGTGTTGCCCGGGCTGCATGTTGTCCAGATGGATCCCTCCACCCTGCCCTCTGGCCAGATCCCGGCCGATTGCGCACGCAACGCCCGCACCGGCGGCAGCGCGATCTCCCGCTTTGTCGAAGGACGGGGCGGCGCACTGCTTCGCGCCGATTTCCGCAGCACCGCAGGCAAGAACAGCGCGCGGCTGGAAGGCGAACGGGTTGCCCGCGCCATTCCCGCCACCGATGCGGACGCGGCGGGGGGCACGATCAACTGGTTTGACAACCAGACACCGGGCATTGCCTGGCTGTTTCCCGCGCCCGAGCATAACCCCCGCACCAAGGCTGTGCGCATTGCCATCAAGCATCTGCCGGGCCAGAGCGTCCGCCTGCTCACCGATGGCAAGCCGGTCGATCCGCTGACGTTTGACGGCGCGCGCAAAAGCCCGGATGAAACTTATGTGATCAGCCTGTGGCGCGCCGTGCCGCTGAACGATCGCAGCACGAACTTCACGGCGGAAGTCCGCGATGGCAATGGCGCTGTCATCGAAACGCTGCGCCGCACCGTGCATTATGCCAACAGCGCCCTGCGTGGTGAACTGGTGCCGGAAAAGTCGCTGTTCGTGGCCGATGGCGTCAGCCGCCCGGTGATTGCTGTGCGTATGCTGGATCGCGATGGCCGCCCGGTACGCAAGGGGCTTGTCGGCGATTTCTCGGTGCCGGCCCCCTATTATCCCGCAGTCGAAGCCGATGCGCAGGCCGCCAAACAGCTTGCCGGCCTCGAACGCGCCAAGCCGGTCTGGCATGTCGAAGGCGATGACGGCATTGCCTATATCGAGCTGGAGCCAACGACGGCTTCGGGAACGCTGGCCCTGACTCTGCCCTTCCGTGATGGTGACGTAACGCGCACGCAGCAGATCCAGACCTGGCTGACGCCGGGCAACCGCCCCTGGACAATCGTCGGTTTCGCGGCAGGCACGGCCGGCTTTAACAATCTGGGCAGCCGCCTTGAAAAACTGGGTGCCGATGGCCAGCACTGGTACACCGATGCCCGGCTGGCGCTCTATGCCAAGGGCCGGATCAAGGGCAAATGGCTGATGACGCTGGCCTATGACAGCGACAAGCAGGCCGACGATACCCGCTTTGCCGGAACGATTGATCCGACTGCCTATTACACCATCTATGCGGATCGTTCGGAACGCCGCTACGATGCGGCCAGCGTGCGCAAGCTCTATCTCAAGCTGGAACGCCCACAATTCTATGCGCTGTTCGGTGACTATGAAACCGGCGTCAATGATCCGCAGCTAACTCGTTACCAGCGCGCCTTTAACGGCGTGAAGGCGGAATATGGCAATGAACATATCCGCGCGACCGCCTTTGCCGCGGACACGCCCTATCGCCACCGTCGCGAGGAAATCCAGGGCAATGGCCTTACCGGCCCCTATGCTCTGGGCGCGCGGGATATCCTGCCCAATTCGGAACGGGTCGTCATCGAAGTGCGGGACCGGCTGCGTTCCAACCGCATCGTCGAAAGCCGCACCCTGACGCGCAACATCGATTACGATATTGACTATATCGCCGGCACATTGCGCTTCCGCGATCCGCTTCTCAGCCGTTCGTCGAGCCTTGATCCGCAGTTCATCGTCATTGACTATGAAGTGGATGGTGTCGCCAACCGGGTGCTGAACGCAGGCGGGCGCGCGGCATGGACCAATCAGGCCAAGACCCTGACTGTGGGGGCCACTGCCATCCATGACGAAGATGATCGCGCGCGCACGAATGTGGGCGGCGTCGATCTTCGCTACACGCCCAGCGCCAGCACCGAAATCCGCGCCGAACTTGCCGTCAGCGATGCCAATGCGGAAGCGGGCAGCACGGGTGTTGCCGAAGGCACAAAGACCGCCTGGCTGGTTGAGGCCGAACATCACGGGCCGAAATATGATGTGCTTGCCTATGCCCGCGAACAGCAGGCGGGCTATGGCATCGGCCAGACCAATGGCGCTGAAAACGGCGCGCGCAAGGTGGGCGTTGATGGCCGGGTGCGGGTGACGGACGGGCTGTCCTTTACGGGCAGCGCCTGGCAGGAAGATGCACTGGGCAGCGATGCCCGCCGTCAGGCCGCGCGCGGTCTGGTGGAATATCGGGGCAAAGCGCTAGACATGCGCGCCGGGCTGACCTTCGCCAATGACCGGCTGGGCACTGGCCAGTCTTCGGATTCCACCATTGCCCAGTTGGGCGCGACCAAGCGGTTCTTCGGTAACAAGCTGGAACTGGATGCCCAAACCGAAATCCCGGTTGGCGGCAGCGATGGCAGCATTGATTTTCCTGCGCGGCACCATCTTTCCGCTCGCTACGCCGTAACGGACGACATCTCTCTGGTGGGCACCTATGAAGTGGCCAAGGGCGAGAATATTGACGCGCGCACCGCCCGCATCGGGTTTGACCTGAAGCCGTGGACGGGCGGCCGTCTGGTCGCCAGCGCCAACCAGCAGGCAACGAACGATTATGGGGCACGCACCTTTGCCGCCTATGGCCTGTCGCAATCGCTGCCGGTCAGCAAGAAAGTCAGCGTGGATTTCAGCCTTGAAGGCAACAAGACGCTGGGCGGCGTGGATCCGGCCCGTGTGCTCAACCCGTCCCAGCCTGTGGCATCGGGCGGCTTCCTGGGCAGCGATGGCACGCTGAGCGAAGACTTCACGGCCATCACCACGGGTGCCACCTATCGCGGCGATCGCTGGAGCATGGCGGGCCGCGCCGAATATCGCGACGGGCAGCGCGATGACCGTTATGGCCTGACCCTGTCGGCGCTGCGCCAGATCGGCGAAGGTCGTGCGTTTGGCGGATCGCTGAGCTGGTTCCGCGCCCGCGCCGTAGGCGGCACAAAAACCGAAACCGGCAATCTGGCGCTAAGCTGGGCACATCGCCCGGATGACAGCCGCGTGGCCATCCTCGACAAGGCGGAACTCCGGCTGGACAAGGTGACAGGTGCGGTCTTCGGCCAGTCCGGGCCGATTGGCGGCGCGCCGTTGACCATCAGCGGCGACGCTGTCTCGAAGCGCGTGATCAACAGCTTCAGCCTCAACTGGTCGCCCGTGCAAAAGGCCGAGGATGGTCGCTATCTGGGCCGCAGCGAAGTCTCGCTTTTCTGGGGCACACGCTATGTGTTCGACCGGTTCGGCGCTGACGATCTGAAGGGCTGGAGCAACGTGATCGGTACCGATCTGCGCTTTGATCTTTCCCAGACTTTCGATCTGGGCTTTTCCGGCACGATCCGGCAAAATCCCGGCGGCCGCAGCTATAGCCTATCTGGCGGCCCTTCCATCGGCATTTCGCCAGTGAAGAACAGTTATATTTCCATCGGCTATAATGTCACCGGCTTCCGTGATCGCGACTTTGACGACGCCCGCTACACGCGCAGCGGCCCGTTCGTCACTCTGCGGCTGAAATTCGACCAGACGACCTTCCAGGGCATGGGGCTGGGCCGGCGGTAATCGCTTCGCTTTCGGAAGCGGGACTTTTTGGAGCGCGATGACATTCGACTCAATCGTCGCCCCGTGCTCGACACGGGGCTTGGCTTTCGTGAGCATTCCGAAAGACACAAAATTAGAGCCGAGCCCCGTGTCGAGCAC